>JALWEZ010000189.1 GCA_027039165.1 Candidatus Moraniibacteriota bacterium | reverse complement strand
GCATAAATACTTTTAATTTTAGATTTTTATAAGTAAAACAAAAAAGCTAAGTAAGTAAATGGAATTAGTGGCAAAGTAAGAGTGAGACCTAAGACTATAAAGTAACGTTTATTTTTTGCAAAAAACCACAAAGAAGCAACAAAAATTAAAAGTGGAATACCTATGTTAAATAATGAAAAATTGTAATTGAAAAGGGTAAAAGAGAGTCTGAAAAAAAAGTCTGTGTCTGTTGCTTCCAAAAAATAACGACCTATAAGTATATAAAATATACCAAAAATCAATGGAAAAATTATTATAAGTGCAATATAAAATCCAAAAAATCCCATCAAAAAATCCAGCACTTTCTTTTTAGTGTTTGTGTAATAACTTCTACTTATTTCTTTTTTATCTATAATTTTGTTTAAATATTTTTTTATAAATAGTATGTACACCACTACTATAAGTGAGGCGATTTGAAATATAGTTAAACCCATAAATACAACAGGCTCTACTCTTATAAATTCTATCATGAAGCGGAAGGAAAAGTAATACAGTAAAAATTTTTCAAATAACGCTCCAGGCTTTGGATTTTTCTTGTATAGTTTATTTAAATAGATAAATAGAAAAAGTAAAAATGTGATTTCATATAACTGAGTAGGGTGGCGTAAAACATTATCTCCAAAGTCTACTCCAAAACTGGTGTGTGTAGGCTTGCCATAGCAACAACCACGCAAATAACATCCAATTCTACCAATTGCAATTCCTACTGTAACTGCTGGTGCTATAGAATTTCCAATTCTTTTTTTAATACCTAATTTACGTTTAACAAGTAAAACTGAGATAGCTCCACCTATTATACCACCTACAACAGTTCTACCAGAGAGAAGCACTGAAATATCTGGAAAGTTTTTGACAATTGCTGGGAAATTCATTATCCAGATAGGGATTTTTGAGCCAAGTATTCCACCAATTACTCCAGAAAATACTATATAAAAAGATTTTTCATTGATTTGGTTTTTTTCTCTAGCATATAAATAAAATACAAATAAACCTACTACTAGACCAAGTAAGACAAAAAATGAATAGGATTCTACTTGAATTTTACCCACTTCAAAAAGCACAGGATGAATTCCCCAATTTGCTATATCTGGATGATGATGTAAATCTATCATGTTATTTATTTCAAAAGGTTTTTGAGGTTGGTTTCTATGTCTTGTGTAGTTCTAGTTTTGTTATCAGCTCCTTTTCCTCCACATGATTCATCTACAACATTACCGTCTTTATCAAGAATTACCCAAGAAGGCACATAACCACATTTATGACCAGTAATTTTTTCAAAATCTAAATCATTGCGAAATCCTTGTTTGATACGTTTTTGTTCAAACTCTCTTTTATCTACTACATTTACAAATATATTTGTTTTATCATGATAGTTATTCCAAATTTTAGTTTCGAATTCAGGCATGGATTTTTGACAGTGAGCACAATAAGTTGCAGCAAATATTATGACACTTGGTTTACCTAAGAAATCTTTTGGAAGAGTACTTCTTTCCTCTGTTAAATTTTCGTTTTCTTTGGGTAATTGTTTATTGTTTACACATCCCGCAAGTACAACCATTACAAATATAGATGTAATAACCATTATTTTTCTCATAGTACAGATTTTATAAATTATAGTTTAATTGTACGTTTTAATTTTATTTTTGACAAATTCAACCTGTTTTGCAAAATATTGACAAATTTTAAAAAAGTAATACAATAATAGTAGATTAGCACTCATGAATATAGACTGCTAATTTTTGGGAAAATATATATTTAGTATAAAATAATAAAAATATGGCAAAAGAAATTAAATTCAGTGTAGATGCTAGAAAAAGCATAGTAAATGGAATTGATATAGTTGCAGATGCTGTTAAATCAACTATAGGGCCAAAAGGGCGAAATGTAATTATAGACAAAGGTTATGGAGCACCTACTGTTACAAATGATGGTGTAACTATTGCAAAAGAAATTGAACTGGAGGATAAATTTGAAAACATGGGAGCAGAGCTTATCCGTGAAGTAGCAGATAAAACAAACGATGCAGCAGGAGATGGTACTACAACTTCTACTGTAATGACTCAAGCAATTGTGAGAGAAGGGTTAAAATTCGTAGAAACTGGTATAAACCCAATTGGTATAAGAAGAGGACTTGAAGACGCAAAAAATGAAGTTATTGAATTACTTAAGAAAAGCTCAAAAAAAATTACTTCCAAAGAAGCAATGGCACAAGTTGCAACTATAAGTGCAGAAAGTTCTGAGATGGGAGATATGATTGCTGAAGTAATGGATAAAGTAGGCAAAGACGGTGTAATAACTGTAGAAGAAGCTCAGACAGTTGGTCTTAGTTATGAACTAGTAGAAGGAATGCAGTTTGATAAAGGGTACATTTCTCCATACATGATAACTGATGCAGAAAGCAGAAGAGCAGAAATCAAAGATCCAGCAATTCTTATAACAGATAAGAAAATTTCTTCAATGTCAGAGCTTATGCCACTACTTGAGAAAATTTCTGGAAGTGGCAAAAAAGATTTAGTCATAATTGCAGAAGATGTAGATGGAGAAGCACTTGCAACATTAATCCTTAACAAGATAAGAGGAGCACTAAACGTAGTGGCTATCAAAGCACCAGAGTTTGGAGATAATAGAAAAGAAGTTTTGGAAGATTTAGCTATAGTTACAGGAGCAAGCGTTATAACAGAAGAAAAAGGCATGAAGCTTGAAAGTGCAGAAATGGATGTGCTTGGTAGTGCACTAAAAGTTGTCTCTACAAATGATAGTACTACAATAGTTGACGGAAAAGGATCGAAAAAAGCTATAAAAGAAAGAGTTTCTGAGATACTTAATCGTGCAAAAAATGAAGATTCTGATTATGAGATTGAAAAATTGAAAAAAAGAGCTGCTAAGCTCACAGGTGGAGTTGCAGTTATAAAAGCTGGAGCGGCTACAGAGACTGAGATGACTTATACAAAACATAAGTTAGAAGATGCTTTGGCTGCTACAAAAGCCGCAGTTGAAGAAGGAATTGTTGCTGGTGGTGGGACTGCTTTTGTGAAGGCGATTTCTAAGATGAAAGTTCCAGAGAATTTTGGAAATGAGTATAGAGCAGGGTACAAAACACTTATGAATGCGCTTACTGCACCACTAAAGCAAATTGTAGAAAATGCAGGAGAAAGAGATGCTGGTGTTGTACTAAACGAAGTGGTTAATTCAAAAATTGGTTATGGATACAATGCTCTTACAAATGAGTTTGAAGAAGATATGGTAAAGGCTGGAATTATCGATCCTTTGAAAGTAAGTAGAACAGCACTGGAAAACGCTGTTTCAGTTGCTAGTATGTTACTTACTACAGAAGTGGCTATTACAGATTTACCAAAGAAAGAAGAAGATGTACCAGCTGGAATGGGTGGAGCAATGCCAGGAGGGATGCCAGGTATGATGTAGTTTACTAGAAATCTAAAAAAACAAAAAGCAGAGTATAATAACTCTGTTTTTTTGTTGCGATATAAGAGCCTGTTTAAAATGACAAAAATTTGATAATTTTTGCTGTGTGCTATACACTGATATTGGGTTTAGAAAACAAAAAGTTTAGAAAAATTATATTTAAATTGTATATCAAAAAATAAGAAAAAAACTTGTCCTCTTAGCTCAAACTTTGTTTTGCAATTGTTGTGCTACTTGCTATTGGGCTTTTGCTCTACACGACTGTAGAGGTTTTTAACTGCAAGCAAGACATAGCGCAAATTAATGAGAGAATTCAAAATTCACCGAGACTTGTGAACACTCACAGTGAGCAAAAAATTGAGAAACAGGGGAGAGATGAAAGTAATGAGAACGTTGATACTAAAAATACAGATGAAAATAAAAAAAGAAATTATTTACAACAAAGACGGCTCCATTGACACTTCTAATTGGAAGACTTATAAAAATGAAGAATTTGGTTTTAGTGTGAGATATCCTGCAAAAACATGTGTGTTTACAATTATAATGAACCCTGAATAACATGATGAAACAGAGCCATCATGCGCAGAGGTACCTACAAAGATAATAACGCATGGGTCTGAAATTGATAGACTTGAGCCAAATAATATATTTTCAGTATCTTTTGGGTCAGGTGTTCCAATTCAATCATGTAGATTTGCTATAAGTATTTTTGCAAAAGATAGCGATGAATATTATAAAACTAATTTTCCGCAATATGATGCAAAAAACACCATATATGAAGTTACTGACATTAAAATAAATGGAATTCCTGCTAAAAAAGTTATTGTGCGATTAAAGGGAAAGCCTGAGTATTATCACGATGCAAGTGTTTTTATAGAAAAAAATAATTTAATATATAAAATAAGGAATAGTGTAAATGGTAACAGAAACCCATTTTCAAAAGATTATATTAAATTTATAAATAGTTTTAAATTTGATAAATAATCTAAGTAGATATATCTAAAAATAATAAGTTTAAACAGGTTATTAGTACATAAATATATATCCATCTTCTGATTCTGTGCTAGATTCATCTTCTTTGGGTGTTTCTGAAGTTGATTTAGTTGAAAAAATATCTGCATATATTTTATCAGGTGGAGTATTTGTCCAAAGACTATCCCTACCCCACACTGTAATAGAACCGTTATTTTTGAGCGCAGCGAAAGCTTGATTAGTTGAAAAAATATTTACATATCCCTTATCTGTCGGAGATTTACTACCTCCAAAACCTTCTTTTCCCCAAGTTACAATAGAACCGTCATTTTTGAGTGCAGCGAAAGCTCCAGCAGTTGAAAAAATTTTTTCGTAGCCTTTATCAGTCGGAGCTCCACTACCTCCATAATCCTCATTTCCCCACACTGTGATAGAGCCGTCTTTTTTGAGTGCAGCGAAAGCTCCAGCAGTTGAAAAAATTTTTTCGTAGCCTTTATCAGTCGGAGCTCCTCTGCCTCCATAATCCTCATCTCCCCACGCTGTGATAGAGCCGTCTTTTTTTAGTGCTGCAAAGGCTGAGTCAGTTGAAAAAATATTTACATAACCTTTATCTCTAGGAGCTCCTCTGCCTCCATAATCCTCATCTCCCCACGCTGTGATAGAGCCGTCTTTTTTGAGTGCAGCGAAAGCTTCAAAATTTGAAAAAATATTTACATATCCGTTGTCTTTAGGAGGTTTCTTGACCCCAATTATACTATGAAGCACTGAGCCATTTCCAGGATATAGATATCCCCAGGTAGTGATAGACCCATCTTTTCTAAGTGCTGCAAAAGCTCGATTAGTTGTAAAGATGTTTACATAATCATTACCTGGTATAGCGCCATCTGCTCCATACTGTAAATCTCCCCAAGAAAAAATGGAACCGTCTTCTTTAAGTGCTGCAAAAGCGCCTATATTTGAAAAAACATTTACATACCCATTATCTGTTGGAGGTGCTATATTATTATGTCTATCACGAAATATTACAATAGAACCGTCTTCCTTTATCGCTCCAAGAGCTCCAAAAATAGTTTCATAATTATCTGCTAGAATTTCCTTTTTATTGTTAGTTACATTTTCTATAATTGGCAGAGTAATTGAACCATTTTTTCTAACAGCTATAAACTCACTATTCATTTCAAAATGACTAACACCATTATTTCTGTTTTGCAAAACATTATAATCAGTCCTAATTCTCTCATTTCCATCTAAATCCTTATCAAAGACATAGCCTCCGTCACCGTGTCCTCTATTTTCAAAGAAGTTATTGAGTTTAAGGCCGGCTCTGTCTTTTCTGGGAGTAAAATCATAGCTATATATAACTAGCACAAATAATGCGATAATTATAGATATTCCTAATTTTTTATAAGTTTTCTTTTTCATCTGAGATGTTAGTTGATTAAATATATTTAAAAATAACTAGATTAGTACATAAATATATATCCATCTTCTGATTCTGTGCTAGATTCATCTTCTTTGGGTGTTTCTGAAGTTGATTTAGTTGAAAAAATATCTGCATATTCCATATATCCTTTATTTCCCCATAGCGTAATAGAACCATCACTTTTAAGTGCTGCAAAAGCATCTGCAGTTGAAAAAATATTTACATAGCCCTTATCCCTAGGAGCTCCACTACCTCCGTAATCCTCATCTCCCCACGCTGTGATAGAGCCGTCTTTTTTGAGCGCTGCAAAAGCTGAATGAGTTGAAAAAATTTTTTCGTAGCCTTTATCAGTCGGAGCTCCACTACCTCCGTAATCCTCATCTCCCCACGCTGTGATAGAGCCATCATTTTTGAGTGCGGCAAAAGCTGCAACAGTTGAAAAAATTTTTTCGTAGCCTTTATCAGTCGGAGCTCCACTACCTCCATAGTTTTTTCCTCCCCACGCTGTGATAGAACCATCATTTTTGAGCGCTGCAAAAGCACCACTATTTGAAAAAATATTTATATATCCTTTGTCTGTTGGGGCTTTACTATCTTCAGAACCTTTGTTTCCCCACGCTGTGATAGAGCCATCATTTTTGAGTGCTGCGAAAGCTGAGTCAGTTGAAAAAATATTTACATATCCCTTATCTCTAGGAGCTCCTCTACCTCCGTAATCCTCATCTCCCCACGCTGTAATAGAACCGTCTTTTTTGAGCGCTGCAAAAGCTGAATAAGTTGAGAAAATATTTACATATCCGTTGTCTTTAGGAGGTTTCTTGACCCCAATTATACTATGAAGCAATGAGCCATTTCCAGGATATAGATATCCCCAGGTAGTGATAGACCCGTCTTTTTTAAGTGCTGCAAAAGCTCGATGAGTTGTAAAGATGTTTACATAATCATTACCTGGTATAGCGCCACCTGCTCCATACTGTAAATCTCCCCAAGAAAAAATGGAACCGTCTTCTTTAAGCGCTGCAAAAGCGCCTATATTTGAAAAAACATTTACATACCCATTATCCTTTGGAATCGGTATTTCATTGTCACCTATATCCCAAAACATTACGATAGAACCATCTTTCTTCAACACTCCTAGAAATCCAAAAATAGTTTTATATTCATCTTTTTTGATAATTTTATCTTCTTTAAAAGGTATGAAAATTGAACCATCTTTTTTAATAGCTCTGAAACCAATATTTGGATAAAAATGACTAGTACCATTATCTTTGTTTTGCAAAACATTATAATCAGTCCTAATTCTCTCATTTCCATCTAAATCCTTGTCAAAGACATAGCCTCCGTCACCGTGTCCTCTATTTTCAAAGAAGTTATTTAGCTTAAGGTCGACTCTGTCTTTTTTGGGAGTAAAATCATAGATATATATAACTAGCACAAATAATGCGATAATTATAGATATTCCTAATTTTTTGTAAGTTTTCTTTTTCATCTGAGATGTTATTTGATTAAAATTACAAACAATAAACGTTAAAGTCTGTTTAAGAACCTGTCTAAAATTGATATTATTCTCAAACAGTTGACGATATCTGTTTATATGATATACTAAATACGTAGTTAAAGCAATGTGCTATGACTACGTGTTAGTTATCAATGATAATGTCATAGTAGGTGTTCAATAGAAATGTCATACCTGTTAGTATATAAGGTTAATAAATTAATCATGTGTACTATGGAGAATAAGCAAATAACTATGACAATTATGGAATCAGAGAGATATTACATCATAAAGCAATTAATAAACAAAGAAATAGACGGTACTCAAGCTGCTCGTAAACTTGACTTGTCTGTGAGGCAAATAAAAAGAATTAAAAAGAGAGTGATAAAATATGGTATTAAGGGCGTAATTCATAAAAGCAGAGGGAGGGAGAGTAATAGAAAATTACCTGATAAAAAAAGAAAAGAGATAATAAGCATTATCCAAAATAATTATAGTGACTTTTCATCTCAAATGACATTTGAAAAATTAAATGAAATTCACAATATTAAGGTTAGTTATCCTACGGTGCGGAGAATTAGAATTTCTGAAGGATTTAGTAAAATTAGAAAAAGAAGAATAAACAAGAAACATTATTCACAAAGGCCTAGAAAAGAATACTACGGCGAATTAGAGCAATTTGATGGTTCGTATCACGATTGGCTTGAGGGCAGGTGCACGGATGAAGGATTAGAAAAAGAACAATGTTTGCTGCTAGCAGTAGATGATGCAACTA
>JALWEZ010000188.1 GCA_027039165.1 Candidatus Moraniibacteriota bacterium | reverse complement strand
ATGCAAAAATTCATAAACGCATTTTTCTTTTGATTTTAAATTTTGTGTGTAAAAAATTTTATTTTTTCCAATTATTATTTCTTTATTTATCATTTGGGCAAATTTTAAATTTACATGTTGTGCTAGTTAATTCATAGCCTAGTTTTTTGTACAAATTGTGAGCAGCTCTTCTTCTTTCATTGCTAGTAAGTGTTATTTCTTTTATGCCTTTTTTTAAAGCTATTTCATGGAGTTTTTCCATAATTACAGATCCAATTCCACATTTTTCATAGTCAACGCTCCGCACGACGTCCTCTATAGAAAAATATCCAAAGCCCTGGACGTGTTCAACCAATATCCCAATCCCAACTAGTTTGTTGTTTTTTTGAATATCTCGCACTGTTGCTATATCACTATATTTCATAATCCTTTGCCAATGTGCAAAATCTTTAAGTTTTTTCTCATTTTTTCGTGCCTTATCTTCTGAAAGAAGTAACATTAAATTAAATAATTCTTCTAAATCTTTTTGAGTTACGTCATTATGACCTGATGAAAATTGTGACATATTATTAAGTATAGTATTATATATAAAGAATAACAGTTTAGAGTGGTTTATGTCAATCTGAGAATGATAGGAGACTTTAAATTTTAGATGGCATTTAAATTGTGTGATTTTTATTTTTTTAGAACCTGTCTAAAATCATGATATACTGTAAGATGTTGATAGCTAATAAAAAAATATGAAAAAAATAATAATGGTTAGTTTTGTGATAATGATGACAATTAGTTTAACTGGTTGCGGAAAGTCTCCTGCTGATGTTGCACAAATAACCCAAGAAAAAGAAAAAGCCACTAAAGAAATAGTCAAACAAGAAGAAGAAAAAACTACTCCAGAAGCAACTAAACAAGTAGAGAAAACTAATACTCAAATAAATAAGCCTGAGGAGAAAAAAAGTGAAAGTAATGAGAAAAAAGATTTAGATGTGAAAGCACAGCAAACTCTTTTGATTTTGGATGCGTCTGGAAGTATGTGGGGGCAAATTGAAGGAAAGGCAAAAATTGATATTGCAAAAGAGGTTGTAAAGAAAACGGTGAAAAATTTTGAGGATACAGAGTTAGGCTTAATGGCTTATGGTCATCGAAAAAAAGGAGATTGCAAAGATATTGAAATTTTAACTCCACCCAAAAAAGATAATGCACAAAATATTTCAAAAATGGTTGACGGAATTTCTCCAAAAGGAATGACACCAATGGGAGCGTCTGTGCTTATGGCAGCAGAAAGTCTTAAATATACGGAGCAAAAAGCAACTGTAATTTTGGTTTCTGATGGAATAGAAACGTGTGATGTAGATCTTTGTGAACTTGGAAAAAAATTAGAAAAAACTGGAGTTGATTTTACAGCACATGTAATTGGTTTTGATATGACCAAAAAGCAAACAGCAGGGCTTGAGTGCTTAGCTCATGAAACTGGTGGGACGTTTACTTTAGCAAAAAATGCTGATGATTTAGGAAAGGCTCTAGAAAAAACAGTAGAAGCGGCTAGCTGTAGTAAAGAAAAATTAGGTGAAATTGTGTTTGATGCACCAGAAAAAGTGAATGTTAATGAGAAATTTAAGTTTAGCTGGACAGGAGAGAGTAGGAGAAATGATAATATTGGTATTTTTGAGAGGGGCGTTACAAATTGGAATCGTCATTTGGATTCAATTACATTTCTCAAATCCAAAGATGGAAAAGGTGAATTGTTGTCTCCAGTTGAAGCGGGTGAGTATGATTTAGTTTATTTTGCAGATTGTGGAACGATTTTGGGTAGAAAGTCTTTTGTAGTTGGAGACTCTAAAGCTTCTTTGAATGTTGCAAAAGAAGTGATTGCTGGGTCTAAAATGGAAGTATCATGGACTGGTCCAAGTAATCATAATGATAAAATCGGTATTTTTGAGAGTGGCGTTACAAATTGGAATCGTCATTTGGAAATTCTTACTTATCTAGATTCAAAAAACAATAAAGGCACACTAAACGCTCCACTGGATGCTGGTGAGTATGAGGTAGCTTATTGGTTAGGTGGAGAAAAGATTTTGGCGAAAGCGACTTTTAGCGTTAAAGATGCAACAGCTAATATTAATGACATAAGTAAAAGTGTAAAGAAAAAAGAGAAATTTGAAATTTCTTGGACTGGTCCAAACAATAAGGGAGACAGAATATCTATCTTGCCAAAAGATTCTAATAATTGGAATAGGCATGTTGGTTCTATAATTAGCTATATAAAACCTGGTCAAAAAAGTGGTAAATTGAGGGCGCCAGACAAAGCAGGAGAGTATGAAGTTATTTATTGGTTACTTGGAAAAAAAATTCTTGACAGAAAGCCTCTTACTGTGACAGAATAAAGGTGTTTGTATGGTCAGATTTTAAAGTTTTTGAATTTATGAAGAAAAGTAAATTGAGTTTAAATTATTTGTGGATTGTAGTGTTTGTGATAAGTTATTTTTGCTTTTTTACGTTTAGCGTATTTGCTAGTGGTTTAGGTGATGATTTGGAGCTTCAGGAAGTGAAAAAGAAAATGCAATTGCTAGAGTATGACCAAAAATATGACCAAAAATATACAAATTTAGAAAAAAGAGTAGTAAACTTTTTTGATACTGAATGAGATTTTAAA
>JALWEZ010000187.1 GCA_027039165.1 Candidatus Moraniibacteriota bacterium | reverse complement strand
TAATTAATTCTTCACATTTTTCTAGGCTTTTGAATACGCGATTTGCTGTTTTGCGTCTAATTTCTTCAAAATACCTTTCTACTGGATTAAGTTCTGGTGAATAAGGAGGTAGATTTACCAATGTTAATCCTTCAATATTATGCAAATCTTTTCTCCTGTGACAAGGAGCATTGTCCAAAACTACAACAACTTCTTGATTTGGATGTTGTTTTTTAAGTTCTAAAAGAAATATTTTCATGATATCACTATTCATTGCTGGCAATAATAAGTGAAAACCTTTTCCCGTCGTTGGTGAAAGTGCTGAAAACAAGTATCCATTCAAATAAGCTTGTTGTTGATCTACTAGCGCCCTTATTCCTTTTAAAGACCAACTTCTCCGTAGATTGCTCATAAGTCCATACCGCATTTCATCCTGAAAATATATTATTACGTCACTATTTGATATTTTTAAGCCTTTTTTTTAAAATCCTCTTGTTTTTCTTTGTTTCCTAAATATGGATGTGGTCTCAGTGACTTGTATGTAAACCCCAAAACTTGCATATGATACCAAATAGTTGGTATTGGCACCAAAACCCCTTCTTCTTCCTGTATCCAATCTTGCATTATTCGCAATGACCAATACTTTCCACCTTTTTTTATTTCGTTTGCTAGTTTTTTAAATATCTTTTCATCCCATTTCAAATTACCTTTTGAGCGACCACCTTTAGACACTAGTAGCGCTTCCACACCGCCTTCATTGTATTTTTTTATCCACGAAAGCAATGTTTTTCGATTTATTACTAGCTCCTTAGCTATCGATGTACGCGTACCACCTTTTTTTAGTTTTATTATCGTACGCAAACGTGTTTTTTGACCTTCATCATTTGATTTTTTAATTGCATCCTGAAGTTCTGCAATACTATGAGTATCTTTTAATTTTATTTGTATCTTCATATTTATAGTATAACACAAAATATCCTATTTGAGTATAAGTTATTTAAAAATGGTATTTTATCTCATAAGGGTGTCTTTTTAAACTCAAAAATTAAGCTTGGGAGTAGAATGTAAGACCTTAAATTTGACAAAAAGCATTTTTTGTAATATAATACTATGTTGAAGTATAGTAAATTATAGATTGATATGAAAAATAGTTTAAGTAATTCAGATAAGAAAAATACATATAATTCTAGTAATTACAATGCTTTGAATATTAATAAAAAAGTTGTTGTTTATTTTATTATTGTAGCTATTTCACTAATACTCATAGGGAAGTCTTTTTTTGTTGATTCAGATTATCTATTTTTATATCTTTATGGAGTTACTGTTACTTTAGTTTTATTTTTGAATTTTTATTATGCTGTGTTTAAATATAAAGATCCTTCGGTTGAAGCTATAAAAAAAATAAATAATGACTTAAAAAAAGGAATAAAACCCAAAGTACCACTTGTTACTTGCATGGTTGCTGTTTTTAACGAAGAAGATCTAGTAGAGCAATGCATTTTATCACTTGTAAACCAAACATATCCAAATAAGGAAATAATTTTTGTAAACGATGGAAGTATAGATGGAACTGCAAAAGTATTGGATAGATATGCAAAAATGGGTAAAATTAAAGTTATCCATCAAAAAAACGCTGGTAAAAAAAGAGCACTTGGTAGAGCTATGAGAGAAGCTAAGGGAGAAATATTTGCTTTTTCGGATAGTGATTCTGTGTGGGCAAAAGATGCTATAGAAAAAATAGTACCTGTATTTGTAGTTTATCCAGAAGTTGGCGGAGTTAGTGGACACTTTAGATTATATAATGCACATGTCAATACTCTCACAAAAGCTCAAGACGCTTGGGCTGAGGGACAATTTGCTGTTAGAAAGGCTTTTGAGAGTTATTTTGGAGCCGTTACATGTATTTCAGGACCTCTTGCGGCATTTAGAAGAGAGGCAATTTATAATTATATAGCAGCGTGGGAGCAAGACTCATTTTTGGGACAAGAATTTAGATTTGCAACTGATAGAACTTTAACAGGATATTTGCTCGGTAGTCAGTATGTTGGAAAAAAGATATTAGAAAAATACAAAGATGAAGATTGCGTAAAAGAAGTTAATTATGGTCAAAGGGATTGGAAGGTAGTATACTCTAAATCAGCAAGATCTTGGACAGTGCTTCCTGATAATTTTAGAAGTTTGTTTAAGCAACATATAAGATGGAAAAAAAGCTTTATACGAAATACATTTTTTACTGGAGCTTTTTATTGGAAAAAACCATTTATTGCGGCACTTATTTATTATTTGCACGTTGTGTTTGTAGTAACAGGACCTTTTATAGCTTTTCGACATTTAATATATTTGCCAATTCGTGGAGATATTGTGTCAGCTATTTTATATATATTTGGTATAGTATTTGTAGGTTTTTTATTTGGTCTAATTCATAAGATAGAAAACAAAGACTCTGAAATTTGGATGTATAGACCTGTTATGAGTTTGCTTTCTACTTTAGTCTTATCTTGGCTTATATTTTATTCAGCTCTAACAATTAAAAAAATGACATGGCACAGAGGTTAAATAAAAAAAGAATAATAGAAATAGGAGTACTAACTCTTATAGTTTTTACATTTATTTCTCTTGTGTATAAATATGTAATAAGTGGAATTGAATCTAAATTT
>JALWEZ010000186.1 GCA_027039165.1 Candidatus Moraniibacteriota bacterium | reverse complement strand
ATCTTGTACTCATATATCGCATAAACAAATGCTGTTGCTATAAATATTGATGAATATGTTCCTACTACAACTCCTATTAAAAGCGCTACACAAAACCACAAAAGACTAGAACTTCCCCAGAAAATCATAGCAACCAAAACCACAATCACGGTTACCGATGTATTTATAGAACGCGCCATAGTCTCTTTTAAAGACTTATTTACTAGCTTCTCAAAATGTACAGTATCTCTTGTTCTTAAAATATTTTCTCTTATTCTATCGTACACAACAATTGTATCATTGACAGAGTATCCCAAAACAGTAAGTAAGGCCGCAATAAATGGAATGCCTACCTCTATATTATAATAATGACCCAAAAATGCAAATACACCGAGTATTATAAGTATATCATGAATCAAAGCTACTATTGCACCTAGTCCATAACTCCATGAAGAAACAGGAAAAGAAATTTTTCTAAATGCCCATGCTATGTAAACCAATATAACAGACACTGCTAATAATATAGCACTTAGTGCGTTATCTTTAAGTTGTTTTGAAACCGTTGCTCCTATATAATCTGTTCTTAAAAACTTTATATCCTTATCATATTTTGTAAGTCCATCAACAACTCTTTTATTAAATTCTTCATTAGATTCTCCATATCTAATAAGCACTTTATTATCATCTGATTTTTGAATTATGAAATTATCTCTACATTCATTTGGAAGTGAAGAACAAATATCTCCACTAGCCAAAGAATCTTTACTAAACTGAACTTTCATCAAAGTTCCTCCTGTAAAATCAATTCCAAACTTTAATCCCCATATAGCTATAGCAACAATAGCTATACTCACAAAAGCAAATGATACTATGAATGCTTGTTTTCTTTTTCCTAATATATTAATCATAAGTCTTTATTTTTTTGAACGACAATTACAAATCAACCACGGATTATTTTCTATCCATTTTCCAATTGAAAATTCTAAGATAATCCTTACCAAAACAACCGAAGTAAATATTGACAATAACACTCCTATTATTAGGATGACAGCAAATCCTTTAACAAAACCGGTTCCCATAGTCATAAGTATAAGCGCTGTAATAATAGTAGAAATATTTCCATCACTTATTGCAGTCCATGCTCTTTTAAAACCTTCATTAAGTGCAAGCCTGAGACCTCTACCTCTCCTTATCTCTTCACGAATTCTTTCAAAGATTAGTACGTTTGCATCAACTGCCATACCTATAGAAAGTATAAGTCCAGCAAACCCAGCAAGAGTTAGAGTAATCGGCATTCCGATAGTCCCTGACATCTTAAACATAGCCACTATTGTAGCCGCGTACAAGGTTATAGCTCCACCAGCAACTAATCCCAAAATACGATAATACGCAATCATGTATATCACTATTATAAGTAATCCTATAGCACCAGCTTTTACACTTTTTTCTAAAGCCTCTATTCCCAAAGAAGCTCCTACACTTTCTTGAGAAACTAATTCAATTGGAACAGGAAGAGCACCCTCATTTAATCTTTTTGCAAGTTTTTTCGCTTCATCTATTTTGTAATCTCCAGAAATTTCAGCTTTTCCATCTGTTATTTCTGCTCTAACTACTGGCGAAGTGACCATTTCATTATCTATGTAAATCGCTATTGTTTTATTTAAATTTTTCTTTGTTAAATCTGCAAAGATTTTAGCCCCCTCCTTGTTGAATTGCAAACTAACTCCTGGGTTAGAAACTCCATTTCCTCCAAAACTCACCATTGCACCTTTGAGATATTTTCCAGTTAATTCAGTTGGTTTATACCTATCATTTATATCAACAGGTAACTGAAATTTAACAAATGGTATATACTCAGCACTTACTTTTTTATCCTCTCCCTCTCCTTCAACTTTTATCTTTTTTACAATATTCCAACTAGAATCTGTCTCAACTAATTTAGGATATATTACATTTTCTTTAAAAGAATCATCAAATAATATTTTTTCTATACTTGGTAAATATGTTCCTTTTTTAGCTAGAGCCAACTTTCCGAAATCATCACTTGCTTTTTCTGGTTTTGCTTGTTTCCATGCTTGCTCAAAACTTTCTTCTCCTTTTATTATTTTATCTAGAATTTCCTGAGCTTTGATTTTGGTTTTTTCATTCATGGGAGCAAAAGGTTTATTTTTTTCTTCAAGTACTTCTTTTATCTCTTCCTCAGTTCTTTCTTCTTTAAATTCAAGAAAAGGCGTTTCTTTTATGATGTCCTTAGCTCTTTGAATATCTTTTATACCCGGTAATTCTACAATCAAAAATCTATCATCACCTCTATTAGCGACTTGCACTACAGACTCAGCAACACCCAAAGCATTAACTCTACGCTCTATAACTGATTGTACTGCCTCTATAGCATCTTTTTTCTGTTCTTCGTCAATTTTAGATAAATCCAACTTGTATTCCAAATGCAAACCTCCTTGCAAATCAAGTCCTAAATTTATTTTAAATTTATCTAACCAATTTTGAGCATTTTGCGGTAAGCCTGGAACTCTAGGTACCGCAACCATTCCTACAAATACTGCAAAAATAACAACAAACAGAAACTTTCCCCATTTTTTCTTTTCATATTTCATACAAAGAATATCTAATCACTTAAAACCTTATCCTCATAATACTACACGTTTAATAAAAAGAAAAGAGTGTGTACATA
>JALWEZ010000185.1 GCA_027039165.1 Candidatus Moraniibacteriota bacterium | reverse complement strand
TTTCTAAATGACCATTATATGCAGCTACCATTAATCCTGTTGAGCCAAAATCATCCGTCACATTCGGGTTTATTCCCTGTTTTAGCATTGCTTCAACTTTTGATATATTTCCCATTTTGCAGGCATTTACAAATTCATTTTTGACTTCCTGAGATATTTTATTTGCTGAGAAAACGCAGGAGTTTATAATTACGAACAAACTGAAAATAAAGAGTGCTTTTATTTTGACTTTCATCTTAATTACCTCCCTGATTAATTATTATTTCCTTCTTTTAATTTGGCATCTATTGCTTTTTGAATGGGTACAAATATTGCCGAATCAATTTTTTCTGCTGCCGCTTTTTTTCCTAAAGCATTAACTGTTGCATCAAATTCACTGGCATACACAACATTTTCAGAAGATAATTCAAAAGCTTTTTCTCCAGGACTTGGGAGAAAGCACATTCCCATTGAGATTATGTATTCCGCAGTCTTCAAACCTTTGTTCGGATCTTCGTTAGTTTTGGAGTTTATACTGCCGTTTATTCCAAACCAGCCAGATAAAAACCCAAATGTCGGACCCACTATGGGAACAAGGCTTAATTTGCCTGTGGCGTTAGATAGTTTGTCCATTGTTTGTAAATGTAAATGCATTGATTGAGCAGCTGAATATTGTAAACCAGCAGAATACAAATAACTTTCCCAACCTTTACCATGGCTTCCCAGATTTATGTTTCCATTCTCATCTTCAAACGCAGCAATTAAGCCTGTTTCATCAAGACCCTTAACAAATCCCATTGCCATGTTTTTATCGCCATATTTATCTATAAAATTTGCAATCATCTTTAATTTGTGGATTAGTTGCATATAATAATGTTTGTCCCTCAATTTTAATTCTTTTAGTTTTTCTCTAACTTCTGCTCTTTTCTTTTCATCCCATTTGCCTGTTGGATCAAGGTGGGTGATGGGATTTCCCCTGACATACGCATACAGGTTCCACGACATTGGGTCAAGTTGGTCGTAGTCGTAGCCGGGGTCGGGGGATAGGAAGCGACCATAGCCCTGGGAGTAGTATCGTGCGAGCATGTAGGTTAAATCGGTTTCGTAATCCTTTTCGTGGCCGGTGTAGGTGATGGTGTTTAAGACTTCATCCTTGTCGTTTTCATAAGGTGCGGTGAGTTCTTCGCCATAGGCAAGAGTATCGGTTGTGTGGAATATTTCCCCGTTTTCGTTGGTAATGTATCTTGTTGTGCCTAAGTGGTCGTGGTGGTGATTATAATTAATCCGAAAATCTTTCATTCCTATTTACCCCTTACTCCCCACTTCCCACTACTTACTTCTTCTTTATTCTACCAGCCTGCAAAATCCACTCAAAACAAAAACGCAGGCCATGAAAGGCCTGCGGGGAATTGCTATAATTTTCTTTCATAACTTAAGCCGAATCGTTTGCTGTTTCACTAAAAAAGGTTATTTTCAAAAAGAACCGCATATAATACACTTACGCTATAATATGATGTAATGCAGAAAAAAATTATCATGCCTAATAACAGGGATATATCTTTTACCACATCATATATGCCAGTTTCTCTCTTAAAAAAAATTAACAAAATAATCTCTTTAACAATTTCAAATAAAGACCATATAGCCATTAACATTACATTGGATATAAAAAGAACATCTGCAATCATCCTTATTAATTGACACATCAATTTCTCCTTATTTCAAATCTCTTTCTTACAGGAAATGTCCATAGCAAATAGATGCTTATTAAACCGGACAACACCATCCTGAAAATATAATCTTGAATTTCCGCCTTTTTGTTAACAACTTTTTGTATTTTGTTTTTTTGATAAATCACCCATATACTTTTACCCTTTTTTGCAACCTCCCATAAATCTTTTTTTACCCAAACAGTCGTTTTTTTGTTTTCGGGGAGTTTGATTTTAAGGTAATAGGATTTTTCAATATCAAAATCTTTTGTAACTCTCTTTTTTTCTATTTTTTCTTCAATTACCGCTTTAACAGAACAGCAATTTAATTTATCCATAAACTGTTTATAGCCACATACACTTGCAACAAAGAAAGAAGGAACAAAGATTAAATTTAAATCCAAAAATAACAAAATGGCAATTAAATTTTGTGTCTTTATAACTTTGGTTAGAATATCAGAAATTAAACTACTCATCTTTGTTCTCCGGATCTTTTTTCTTTTTCTGATTAACACTGTTTTCTTTTGCATAAGTTAGAAAAGCATTAGAGGCTTGCTCTAATATCGACATATTAAGTTGTGTAGTTTTTATATTCTGCAAACCATCTTGTAAAATAGTTTCAGTCCCTTTTTCCAGATATCCATTCAAGTTCACTGACGATGTTTTAGCACCCATTTCTAATTTTGTCGCATGTTCCACAAAATCCAAAGCCTTTTCAGTTGTTTCTGCTGAAATTTTTGCAGTCTTCGCAATTTTCACAGCTGAGACAACTTTGCCAACTCCATAACCTGCAGCACCACTAATTGCTCCAGAAACACCTGCTTTCGTAACCTTTTCTAAACTGGCCGGTTTTCCTTCATAACTCATTGAATCCACATGCTCTGCAACCATGTTGCCAAAAGCCCCACCTAATATAGATAAGGCAAAACCTGCTGCCACACTTGTTCCTCCCGATGCAACTGCAACATCTATATAGGCTCCTCCAATTGCTCCAGCAA
>JALWEZ010000184.1 GCA_027039165.1 Candidatus Moraniibacteriota bacterium | reverse complement strand
GATCATAATTCCCAGATTCTAAAGCTATTAAATATTTTTCTTGAATTTTTAAATTTCTAGACAAACTTTCTATACTAATTCTATTTTTTGTTCTAAGTTTGACAAGATATTCACCTAAAGTTATGCTTTTTATTTTATTTTTAGTAAATTCCTCTTTTTCTTTCTGCATATATTTAGTTTTTACCATTCATCACGTTCAACTTGTTCTTCCATTGGACTTTTTTCTGAAACACTTTCTGTACTATTTAATAAAATTTTCCTACCTTTTGAACCTTCCGATGGTCCCACAATTCCATTTTCCTCTAGTTGATCTATGATTCTTGCTGCTCTCGAATAACCAATCTTCAACCTCCTTTGTAAATAAGATGTTGATGCCTTTTTAGCTTTTATAACAGCTTCTTTAGCTTCTTCAAAAAGTTCATCCAATTCTTCTCCTTGTACTCCTTCAAACGAATTCTCTATATTGAGATTATCAAAATCAACAGAAGTTATACCATTGTCATTTGACTTAATGTTCACATTATCGTTATCAAAATTTTCATCTATATCATTTGCCCCCAATTTTATAGCTTGTTTTTTAATACTTTCTATAACTCTCTTTACTTCATCTTCATTTACATAAACTCCTTGTAATCTGTGAGGACTTTGTTGTGTTGGTCCAGTAAATAACATATCACCGTTTCCTACTAATTTTTCTGCTCCAGGTCTATCTATTATAGTTCTTGAATCAATTCCATTTGTTACTCTGAGCGCAATTCTAGTTGGCAAATTAGCTTTAATAGTACCGGTTATAACTTCCACACTTGGGCGCTGTGTGGAAAGTATAAGATGAATTCCAACCGCTCTAGACATTTGAGCAAGTCTTACAATAACTCCCTCTACATCTTTACTATGTGTACCCATCAAATCAGCCATTTCATCTATAATAATTACAATAAATGGTAAATTTTCTAGCTCTTTTTTTGATATATTTCCGTTTTCATCTATATCTTCATAAGTTTCTCCATTTTGCCTTTTTTCTTTGTAAGTTTTTAAATCTCTAGTTCCAACTTTTTCCAGAAGTGTGTATCTTCTTTCCATCTCAGTCACAGCCCACTTTAGAGCATTTACAACCTTTGAATTATCTGTTATTACATTTGAAAGCAAGTGAGGAATTCCATTATAGAGAGACAGCTCAACTCTTTTTGGATCTACTAATATCATTTTTAAATCTTGTGGAGAATTTTTGTACAAGAGAGAAAGTATTATACTGTTTATTGTAACTGATTTACCAGCGCCAGTTGCTCCAGCGACCAACAAATGAGGCATCTTAGCCAGATCTTCAAAAATATTATCTCCATTTATGTCTTTTCCAAGAGCTAGTAGTAATTTTTTTGGTGAATTTATAAATTCTTTATCACTCAATAAAGTTCTAAGTCTTATCATAGAAGTCTTTTTATTTGGAACTTCTATGCCTATAAGCGATTTTCCCGGAATTGGTGCTTCAATCCTCACTGTATGCGCCGCTAGAGCAAGTGCTAAATCCGCACTTAGCGTAGTAATTTTTGAAAGCTTCACTCCACTTTGAGGACGAAAACTAAATTGAGTAACTGTAGGACCTACTACAATATCTTCTAATTCCATATTTATATTGAAATTTGAAAATGTTTCCTCTATTATTTTAGCTTTTTTCTTAATATCTCCTCCTTGTGGTTTAGAGCTCCCAGTATCTAATAAATTCACACTTGGCAATAGCCATTCTTCAAAATTTTTATTTTTTACATTATTGAAATCATCATCTTTTTTAGTATCTTTTTCTATATCGTCATGTGTTTTTTCATCTTCAACAAATCCTTCTTGTCTATTTGTAACATTACTTTGTCCATTTGAAATATCTTCATCATCAAATCCACTCATACTCAATTCTTCTTCGTCATCATAATCTTCAATTTGTTCTGGTTCAGGAATATCTATTTTTTTATCTAATTCTTCTCTTTCATTAAAATCATCCAATATCTTTTTTTTCTTCTTTGGAATTTTAATATTACTCAGCGCATCAGAAATTCCTACAAAAGACTTATCGAACGCAATAATACCTCCAATAATAACCAAACCAAGTAATATAACAATAGAAACAATTTTTCCAGTATATGTAATTAATAAAACTGCAATTCCATATCCCACTAATCCACCTCCATGACCTAAAAAGGCCTCTGTTTTAAAATTTTCTAAACTAATATGTATATGAAATAATGCTAGCAATGAAACAAAAACCACCAATATACCAACAATTTTTGTTATATAAAAACTCATTTTTTTCTTACGAACTAAAACAAAAGCTATAAATAGAGAAACAAGTGGTGCTAAAAATTTTCCAGTAAAACCAAATATTTTTCCAACAATTCCAGTTAAAAATTCCCCAATAACTCCTGCTTGTTTAAAAAAACCAAGCATAAATATAACAGCAAGAATTACAAATAAAATAGCTACTATAGTCCTTTTTGCTCCAGTACTCACATTAGAATTCTTTATTTTAATTGTTTTTTTTGAATTTTTCTTTTTTTTCTTCTTCATTCCTAAACTTCTTTACTTATTAACTTATTTATATATTAACACAAATCTTAAATCAAATACACAAAATATTATAAATATCATTATTAAAATCTGATAAAATAAAATTATTTATAAATTTGTCTGAAATGTAAAATTAATATTGTTATAGTATTTGTTA
>JALWEZ010000183.1 GCA_027039165.1 Candidatus Moraniibacteriota bacterium | reverse complement strand
GTGTATTTGATTCTTGCTTCTGTGTATTTGATTCTTGCTTCTGTGTATTTGATTCTTGTTTTTGTGTATTTAATTCTTGTTTTTGTGTATTTAATTCTTGTTTTTGTGTATAATTTTCAACTTTTTTTTGACCAACTTCTAACTTTATTTGTTTTTGATCTAAAACCTCCTGTTTAAACTTTTCAGTATTATTATTTGTATTTTCTTTAACTCTAATTTCATTTTCTTTTATTGAAACTACTGGTTTTTTAATACTTTCAACTCTGTCCAAATCTTCTTTCGTTGTAGAAAGTTCTTCATTTAAAGTGACTTCCGCCAAAATATCTCCCTCAGTCACTCTCTCTAATTCTGTAAGCGTTGTAAGTCCCAATAATACCTTCAATAAACCATCTTTCTTTAGAGATAAATAACCCTTTTGTTCTATCATCTTCTCTAACTCTGGAACATTTCCATTTTCATTTGATATAACTTCTTCCATATCATGATCTATTGGTATAATTTCATAAATAGCCACTCTACCTTTCAAGCCTAAACCTCCACATTCATCACATCCTGCACCTTTATAAAAAGTTAATTTTTCTGAAATCTCCAAACCATATTTTTCATATTCTTCCTTTGGGATAGTATCTATAATATTCTGAATTTTACTGACAACTCTACTTGGAATTTTTTGTTCTACTTTACAATTAGTACAAATTCTTCTAAGGAGTCTCTGTGCAGCAACTAATCTAATTGAAGAACCTATTAAAAATGGTTCAATACCCATATCAATCAATCTAGGTATAGCTCCTATTGCATTATTTGTGTGCACCGTAGAAAAAACTAGATGTCCAGTAAGAGCTGCATGAATTGCAAGTTCTGCTGTTTCACCATCTCTTATCTCTCCAACCATTATGACGTCAGGATCTTGACGCAAGATACTACGCAATCCACTAGAAAACGTATATCCAATTTCTGGCTTTACTTGTGACTGATTTATTCCTGGTATAAAATATTCAACAGGATCTTCCAGTGTTATTATATTTCCATCCTCTCCATTCAAAATACTTAAAAAAGCATACAGAGTAGTAGACTTTCCAGAACCTGTTGGTCCGGTCATAAGAATCATGCCATATGGATCTCTAATGTGTTCCAAAAACATATCGTATTGAGAACCCATTAAACCTAATTTCTTCAAATCAAACGATTGCCTATCTTTTTCAAGTACACGCATAACAATTTTTTCTCCTTCAACTACTGGAAGAGTTGACACACGAAAATCAACGGCATTTCCTTTTTCAATTATCCTAAAACGACCATCTTGAGGCTTTCTTTTTTCATCAATTTTTAAAGATGACAAAATCTTAATCCTTGAAGTAACAGCTTTACCTACATCAGAAGGAAATGTTAGAGATGCGTGCAAAATTCCATCCACTCGAAATCTAACTCTATAAACTTTATCAATTGGTTCTATGTGAATATCCGATGCACCGCCCTCTAATGCATGTCTTATAATCACTTTTACAAGTTTTGATACTGGAGCATCTTTTAAATTTTCAGAAAGTTCCGAACTATTTGTGTGTGATTTTCGCCCTTTTAAACCGTCTAATAATTCATCCTCCTCCCCTAAAGCTTGTACAGCACTTTCAATAGCTTTATCAGCTGATCCATAAAAATCCAACAAATCCTCTAATACACTTTGATTTACTAAATAAGTTTCAATATTTAAACCATCTTTTTGCGCCATAAACCGCAAAATGTTCAAAGCATTTAAATCTTGAGGATCAAGCATTGCTATTCTAACCACAGATGTTATAGAGTCTTTTTCAAAAGCTACTATATTATACTTTCTAGCAATATCTTCTGAAATTAATTGAATAACATTTGCATCAATTTTTTTTGGCGCAACTCTCAAAAATGGTATATTTAATTCTTCTGCCTTTTTTTTGATATCCTCTAGGTCAGAAGTGTTTTTTATTTCTTTATTCACAAAATTATATTTATATTACTAAGGAGCAAATGGGTTTTGTCTTGCTTGAACTGTAGATTCTATATCCGCTGTGTTACTTACCTTATTTTTGATTTTTGTTATATTTGAATAATTAACTTTTCCTAGTTTTTTAACATCATTTATTGTTCTTCCAGAGGTAGTGCTAAAATAATCAAATGTTAAAGTTAAATTTAATTGATTTGAAATAGCGTTATCCTGGTTAGTTATTTTCATAACCTCAACATTTCCCTCCGTAAAATCATATAATCTATTTATAATAAACATTCTTTCTATAAATTTATGCAAATTCTCATATGTTCCTACAACAGATACAGTGCTTTGTGTTTTTTGTGCATAATTCATATCTGACTTACTTGAATTATTTTTGCTCGGACTAAAACTTAATGATATTATAGTAATTCCACTTTCTGATGCATATCTAGATATTGTATTTACCAAATTATCTTCTTGTACATTATTTGGTACAAATGATTTTAAAAATTCTTGCTCTGCTTTGTGACTAGTAGCATCTTTGATAAAATTTTGCAAAACAACAAAATCTTTATCTAATTTTTCTTTTCTAATTTCTTGATTTTTAATTTCTTCTTTTATCGAAGAAGTTTCTTTAAACGTTGGTACTATAAAAACAATAACTGAATATATTGCTATTATTATAACAAACGGGAACAGGATAATCTTACTCATAATTAATATTTACTATTTATTTGAATTTATATTATTAGATACCGAAAGGTCTTTTGTCAGGACTCACGTCTTTTAAAATTAACTTTGCCAAAAAAACTTTCCTACCAGTTTCTTCATCTGTGCTAATATCAAAAACATTCACTTTACTAAAAGTTTGATTTTTCTTCCATGACCGAATTTGAGCAGCTAATGCATCTTCAGTCTCTGCATCACCTGTTACAATCAATGTTTTTAGATTTTTATCACCATTTTTATTATCTTCTGAATAACTAATTGATGAAAGAACAACTCTTGGAACCATTCCATTTCCAAATTCATTAAAAATTTTATCTAAGCTTTGTTGCTTATATAAATTATTCTCTACAGCCAAAACAGAAGAAGCCTTTTGAGAATTTTCTTCAAGACCTTTTTTGATTTTAGCATCAATTTCATTTACTTGTGCAATAACATTATCTAATTTTGTTTGAGCTTGCTTTTTTAGAAAAAACGCCACTCCATATACTGCAACAACACTAATCAAAACAACAAATGCAAATATTAAACCAATTGATGCAATTTTGGTTCTTCTATGCTTTATTTTATCTGAATTAGGGTTTTTAAAACTTACACCTGATACCATATGTTTTATTTATATTATTTATATTATTCTTGTATAAATTATACCACACTTTTTAAATTATTATTTATCATCAATCCCATGCATCGCAAGTCCAGCTGCAACACAATAAGAAGAATCAAGTCCAACTAGTTGTCCAGACTTATTTTTAAATTTACTCTTTATATATTTCATAGGATCAGCTTTTTCTACTGGAAAATTCAATTGCTTTTGTAAATAATCTAAAAAACCTACCATCTCAGAAGAACCTCCTGCTACAATTATATTATCCAAACTGCCAATTCCCTGTAATTTAATCATACGTTTCATCTCAGAAATCATGTAATCAACAGATGGGAATTTTAATGCCAAAGAGCCACTAAACAAATTTTTTCCCGATTCTTTCATTTCTTTTGCTCTTTTAGAAGAAATATTCATATTATCCGAAATAGCTTCAGTTAAATCAATTCCTCCTACATCAATATTTCTATTAATACGAACAGAATTATTCACCATCAAAACTAGATTGGTAGTCTTTGCGCCAACATCTACAAGCATTAGATTTTCTCCTTTAAAATTTCTGGATAAAATTCTTGCAAGTGAAAAAGTTTCTAATTCTAATAATTCTACCTCTAAACCAGTTCCTTTTAATAAGGCATCATAATACTGAACTTCCGTCTTTGGTGCCGCCACTAACAAAACTTTCATTTTACCATTATTACCTTCTTCTTCACTTTTGGAGTCTTTTATTATTTCCCAACTTACATTTACATCATCCAACGAAGCTGGTATATATTTCCTTGATTCATATTTGATAGCCTTTGCTAACTCTTCTTCTGTCATAATAGGAAAATCAGCAACCATAACAAGTCCATTAAAAGCAGGAATAGCAACAGACACTTTTTTTGAACTAAGTTTCATTTTTTTTAACAAAACACCTAAAGCTTTTTTTAGTAAATTAGAATAATCTCCATCATATTTTTCTTCAAGTAAATCCTTCTCTTTATCCAAAACAACTTGACCATAATTTACAAGATTAGCTTCACCTTTAGAATTTTCTATCTCAACAATTTTGATACTACGGGTACCAAAATCTATTCCTACAAATTTTTTACTACTAGAACCAAAAAGCATATTATTTCAATAAAAGAAATTAAATTTATTTTCTAAACTATTTGTGTTTATTATATCACATAAAAAGATTTTTCAATATACCTACTCTAAATCTTGTATTTTATTATTTATAAGTTATAATAATATTATTAATTTAATTCACTAACTTGATATGTTAAAAGTAATTAAGTACATGGTTATAATTATTATATCCATGCTGTTAGGTGCGGGTGTGCTAGCACTGGTTTCTTATAAATGGTATTTTGACAAATACGACAAACCAGAATTTGAACGTTTTGGAAAATATCCTCTGCCAATTAAAAAAGAAATTCCTCTTTGGGAGAAAAAACTTCCTTTAAAAAATCAAAATATCAAATTTGGACTTATAACTGACACACACGTTATGTCAAAAAGACTTAAAAGATTTGGTCCTGAAACTGAGGTTTATATGCCAGATAAATATAAAAAAGTATTTTTAAACTTTCAAAACGAGATGAAAACTTTTAATCCAGAGTTTATAGTTCATTTAGGAGACATTATCGATGGCACTGGAGCATCTGTTGCAAAAGGAAGCGCAGAATTAAGTCTTGTAAAACAAGAATTAGATAAAATTAATAAACCAGTTTACTGGGTAGCTGGAAATCATGATTTGCGTGCTGTTGCAAGAAGACAATTTGAAAAATCACTTGAAATTAAATATACAAATAAATCAATAGACAATGGTCCATTTAGGTTTGTAATACTTGATGCAAGTTACAACAAAAAAGGAGGGGTACCTCAAAACCCGGTTGCAAAAGATTATGTACCTGGATTTGTGCCAAAAGAAACTCTTACTTGGCTTGAAAAACAACTACAAACCGACAAACATGTGTATATATTTATGCATCAATCTCTGATACCACAAAAATACACATCAAAACCATCAGTATCAAACAGCAAGGAAGTAAGACAATTACTCTCTAAATACCAT
This sequence comes from Candidatus Moraniibacteriota bacterium, assembly GCA_027039165.1. GTDB lineage: Bacteria > Patescibacteriota > Minisyncoccia > Moranbacterales > JALWEZ01. The sequence goes on along the minus strand of JALWEZ010000183.1, from coordinate 3,119 downwards.
GTAGAGGCTGTGTTTAATGGACATATTGAAAAGAGATTTTTTGGAGAGGTTGATGGGGTAAAGTATTATTCTCTAGTTGGAAGCAAAAAAAGTCCTAGATATCCAGGAACTTACTATGATGTAACTATAATTGAAGGTAAACCTCAATTAGAAATGTTTTATATAGATCCTCTTACAGATAAGCTCGTAAAAAAACCATTTATAGAAGAAAATGAGATGGTTTCTCCAAGTAAAGTAGAAAAAACCAAGACGGATGAACTTGGTAATGAATTACCTAGAAAATGTGAATACAATAATGGATGTAAATTTGAAGAAATTTGTAGAGATAATATTTGTAAAGATGTAGGTGATTTAAGAAAATCTATATTAAATGGACAAAAAAATTAAAATTTCTGAGCAAATAAAAGCACTACCTAAATCTCCAGGAGTTTATATTTTCAAAGATTTTGAGGATAAAATTCTCTATGTTGGAAAAGCAACTTCTCTAAAAAGTAGAGTGAGTCAATATTTTAGCGGGCAAGAAGAAAAAAGCAGAGGTTTAAGAATGAAAAAGCTGACGGACAACACTTGCTCTATAGAATTTATACAAACAGATAGCGTTTTGGAAGCTCTGATACTTGAAGCAGAATACATAAAAAGATATAAACCAAAATTCAATGCAATTGGAAAGGATGACAAAACTTACTCTTATTTTGTGATAACTCATGAAGATTTTCCTAGAGTTTTGATTTTGAGAAAAACTGATTTTGATAAGAGTAAAAATAAAACAAAAGAAATTACACAAGGGAAAAAATTTGGTCCTTATACTTCTACTGAGAATATGCGCATAGCTCTTAAGATAATTAGAAAAATTTTCCCATTTCACAACCGTAAAGAAAAAACCGAAAAAGGTTGTTTATCTTATCAAATAGGTCTGTGTCCCGGTCCTTATAATGATTCTATAAGTAAAAAGGATTATAGAAAAAATATGAGAAACATTTCTTTGTTTTTGAGTGGACACAAAAAGAAACTTATCAAAAAACTTGAAAAAGAAATGAAAGATTATGCAAAAAACGAAGAATTTGAAAAAGCAAATGTAATCAAAAAACAAATTTTTTCTCTAAATCATATAAATGATATAGCTCTTATAAAAAGAGAAGATACCAAAAAAATTTCCACCCAAAGACTGGAGTGTTATGATATATCTCACATAGATGGAAAATACAAAGTCGCTTCAATGGTTGTGGCAGTTGGTAATAAACTAGAAACGAGTAAATATAGAAAATTTAAAATAAAACACGTTGAGGGGATTGACGATATTTCTTCTATGAGAGAAGTTTTAGCTAGAAGATTTATGCACTTAGATGATTGGGGAACTCCAAGTGTCTTAATTCTTGATGGTGGTCAAGCTCATTTAAATATGGGGGAAAAACTTATGAAAGACTTAGGAATTGCAAACCTCACCATTGGACTTATTGCAGTAGCCAAAGGTCCTACTAGAAAAAAACTAGATATCTATGAATCAAAAATTTTTCCAGTAAAAGATGAAATAAAAAGTAATCTAATTCTTATAGAAAAACTTAGAGAAGAAGCTCATAGATTCGCAATAACTTATCATAGAAAGCTAAGGGATAAAGACTATTTAAAATAACTCATACACACTTTAAATGTTTTTCAAGATTACCAACTACCACCTCCGCCACCACCAAATCCTCCACCAGAACTTCCACCAGAAAACCCACTTCCCCCACTAGAAGCGCTCGATGTAGAACTCATAGCAGTTGAAGTTGCAGTGGAAAATCCTTGCATTGCAGAACCAAAAGAAGTCGCGTTAAAAGTATTTGCACCATCATTGAACCATTCAGGTTCTTTTTGTATTAAATCATTAAATTGCTCACTCCATTCTTTAGTAACACCCAAAGCTACGGCATATGGAAGCATTTTTTCGAAATGCTCTGCATTTTTTTCTGGAGCATTTAAGAAATTTAATTGTCTTTTTTCTGCAGTTTTTAAATACATTCTTAATCCTTCTATTTGATTCTTAACTTTGACTCCTTCAGGAGTTCTTTTTATCATCAATCTTCCATATCCTATAATTAGAAACATTCCTCCCAGCCAGCCAGTTAATATTAAAATAAAATTATCAGTCATTCCACCAATTATATTTAGAGATGCTATAAAAATTACACCAAAGATTGCATATTTTGAAGCAGTTTTTTCAGGGTTTTTTGTGAAGTAATTGCCAGTAACTTTTTTATAAACTTGTGAGGTTAGTTTTTTATATTCTCGGCTAAATTTTTGTTTTTTACTTGAAATCAGGACATTTTTTTGACTTCCAAAAAACGCTACCAAGAAGTCTTGTTCATACTGTTCCAATGAGTTATCTGAATATATGCTGGAATTATCTTTTAGCAGAGTTAGTTCGTAATCAGAAGATTTAAAAAATAAGACATTAGTATCTACTTGTTTTATAGTTACATATCCACGTACAGCTAGATCAATTATTATAGAAGCAAAGTCTTCTGAATCAAATGTTTCATCAATTATTATACCAAGTTCGCCAGGTTGTAGATTATTTGGAATTTCCCACGTAGGGACTACGGATTTATTTAACTTAAAATCTCGTCCAAATTTCCACCAATGAATAAATAAGCCAATGATAATAATAGCAGGGAGTAAAACAGTGAGTAAATTATCTTTTAAAAACAGAATAATTTTTTCTAAAGAAGTTAGTTCTCTTACAGTACCTTTTTTAAGTCCAACTACAAAAGTCATTCCCTCTCCTCCTAAAAAATCAGTGTCTACAAATTCAGCATAAGAATTATTAAAAAATTTTTTATCACAAGTCTCTTTACTTCCAAAAGTTCCTTTAAAGCACTCAATTTTTTGGATATTTGGTGAGTGAAGCATGATTTTTACCTTTTTGATTGGCACTTTCCACTCATTTCCAGTTGCGTTCCAGTACAATTCATCATGAGTGTCAAAAAAATTAAAAGCGCCAAAAACTTTGTAAGATATTTCATAAGTATGTACTCCTGTTATAAGTTTATCAGCATCTCCAATTTTTATTTTTAAATACCCGCCTTTCTTTTCTTTGGTAAAATTATATCTATTCCCAAGCTCATCTGTTACAGAAATAT
>JALWEZ010000182.1 GCA_027039165.1 Candidatus Moraniibacteriota bacterium | reverse complement strand
GCTTTACATAACTATTTTTTAAATCAAATTTATGATTTACTGGTTGTCTAAACTTTTCATCTATATGTTTTAAGAATTTATTAGAAGATACTAAAGAATTAAAAAAATTTAAGTTAGAGATAGATAAAGTTTTAGAAAAAAAAATTAATGAGTCAATCATTGAAGCAAAAGAAGATGATAAGGTTGTCGCAGAAATGCTTAAATATTTCAAAAAAACTCTATTAGCAGCTGGAAAGAGAATTAGGCCTTATATGATGTATTATGGGTATCTTGCTGCTGGTGGAAAAGAAAAAGAAAAAATATTAAAGACTTCAACTTGTGTTGAATTTATACATTCCTTTTTGCTTATGCATGATGATATCGTAGATAGAGATGACAAAAGACACGGTTTAGAAACAATTCACGTTCATTATGAAAATTACGCAAATAAAAAGTTTGATACACAAGATGCTAAACATTTTGGAGTAAGTGTAGCTATAATTATGGGAGATACTATTTATTCTATAGCAAATCAAATATTATTTTCTTCAAAATTTGAGCCTAAACTTATAGTTGAAGCAATGAATAAATTACAAGAAATAGTTAGGCGTACTGCTATAGGAGAGATGCAAGACATACTTATGGAACACAAGAAATCTCCGAGTGAAAAAGAAATTCTGAAAATGTATGAAAATAAAACTGCAAAATATACTTTTGAAGGACCGTTTCAATTAGGAGCACTTTTAGCTGGAGCAAATTACAGTCAGGTAAATGATATTTCTAGATTTGCAATTCCTTTGGGTATAGCATTTCAGTTACAAGATGATTTTTTGGGGATATTTGGAAAGGAAGAAATAACTGGTAAGCCGTTTGCTTCTGATATAATAGAGGGAAAGCAGACAATAATTGTCAAAAGAGCCTTTGAATTATCAAGTGTAAAGCAGAAAAAAAGATTGAAAGAATTATTAGGTAAGAAAGATATTACAAAAAACGAAATTGAAGAATTTATATTTATTTTAAATTCTGTAGGAGCAGTTCAGTCTGTTAGTGAAGATATAGATAAATATCTAAAAGAGGCAACAAATCTTTTAAAAGATGCTGATATTTCCTTAGAAGTTAAAAATTTTTTATTTGGTATGATTTCTTATCTTAAGAAAAGAAAATTTTAATTATTTTGTTTAATTTTAAGTTATGAATGAAATTGATAATATACCCATGCACGTTGCAATAATTCCAGATGGTAATCGAAGATGGGCAAAAAAACGAAATGAAAAACCTTGGATTGGACACAAAGAAGGAACAGAAAGAATAGAGGAAATAATAGAACTTTCTTGGAAATATGGAATTAAGTGTCTTTCAATATGGGGTTCTTCTCAAAAAAACCTTACAAAAAGACCATTAAGGGAAAAAAAGGCACTTATAGATATTTATGATGTTTATTTTGATAAAATGTTTAATAGTGAGCAGATTTACAAAAGAGATGTGAAGATAAATGTGTTTGGATCTTGGAGAGAGCAATTTCCAAATAAGCTTGTAAAAAAAATTGAAGAGGGTTTAGAAAGGACTAAAAACCATAAATCACTGAATTTAAATTTCTTTTTGGCTTATGATGGAGATCAGGAAATGTTGGATGCTGTAAAAAATATAGTTAAAACTAATCAAAAAGAAATAACAAAAGAAACTATTAAACAAAATTTACTCACAAAAGATTTGTCACCCGTTGATTACCTCATAAGAACTGGAGGAGAACCACATTTAAGTACTGGTTTTATGATGTGGGATATTTCAAATGCACAACTTTATTTCACAGATAAGTATTTTCCTGATTTTGATGAGGATTTATATGAAGAAGCTTTGAAAGACTATGCAAAAAGAAAACGAAGACACGGAGCTTAGAGCTTGTCTAAAAGAAGATAAATAAACTTTATTTTTTATCAAAACATCTCAAATTTTCTAAATTTTTTCTATAAGATTCTCCGTCGAGATATTCAACAAATTCACTGTATTGAGAGTGATGTTGTTTAAGTCTTTTTGCATGTTTTATAGGGCACCAGTACCTTTCAGTTCTACCAGCAATTTCACTTGCGTATGCAATAAGTCCATTAAAATAACTGCAATACACACAATTAATTTTTTCAAATGAATTTAAGTAAGCTAAGTGAACTCTATCAAAAACTATATAATCACTTCGTTTTAGTAGTGGAATTTTATATAGTCTAAAACAAATATGGTGATAAATTTCTAAAGATACATCCAAAAAAATTGCAGGAAAGAACATTCCATAAATAAAAGGTGCACTAATTAAGTTCCTGAATTGTATTTTTGTAAAAAAACTCTCTCTGTATCTAGAGAGTTGCATTTTTCGCTTAAAGGATTCTTTTATTAAATTTTGTTTTTTAAAAAGAGAATCTATCTTAGAGTCGACTTCCCTTGAGAAGCGTTCTTTTAATTTGTATAACTGAGAAAACTGCTCACTACTATTTCTATTTTTGAATGCTGAAATCTTTTGTTCTATTATTTTTTTGAAGTCTTTGTTTGTCATGTAATATTAATAATAATTATTTTTTAATGCGTATCATCTTTATTTATTAAGTGTAGAAACCAAAGCAATAAAAAACTTATTTTTTCTAAGGCATATTTTTTTAGGTTTTTCATGTGATTATTATAGCATAAAGTTTATAAACAACAAATTTACAAGACGTAACTATTTACGTTTATCTGAAAAAATGAAAACACCTTAATC
>JALWEZ010000181.1 GCA_027039165.1 Candidatus Moraniibacteriota bacterium | reverse complement strand
GTTAAACAAAGTAAAAAAGTTAAATAAATTTTAAAAAACATAGCTCACATTGTAAATTTAATTTCAGTATCATTTTAGGATTGGAATATACTGTTTGTAAATAAAAAGCTGGTGCTCCATCTGTAAATTCAAAATCGCTCCACTTAGCTAAAATTTTATCTCTATCTACTACGCCTCTTGTATATAATTGCACTCCAGTTCGCCTGTTGTAAAGCCTGTAAATTGGAGTAGTTCCATCATCGCTAAGACTTGCATAAAACGCAGGCGCTCCGTCTGTAAATTCAAAATCACTATACTTTCCAAGTATTTTATTTCTATCATTTGCACCACGTGTGTATAAATGCACTCCAGTTCGTTTATTGTATAACCTATATATTGGAGTAGTTCCGTCATCGCTAAGACTTGCATAAAACGCAGGCGCTCCGTCTGTAAATTCAAAATCACCATATCTTTCAAGAATTTTATCTCTATCATTTATTCCTCGTGTATATAAATGCACTCCAGTTCTTGTGTTATATAATCTGTAAATAGCAGTTTTAAGTATTTTGTCTGATGTTTGTTGACATGCAAATCTCCATTGATCTAAATTTAAATTTTTTTGCATCCAATATCTGCCATGAGTATTAGCGTCTTCACAGAATTGATTAGGCTCCATATTGTATTCAACTCCAAATACTGCTTTATTTGCATTATCAAATACTCTATAAATATCACATTCATTGTATTCATAACACTGCTCATTTAGTGCCCAATCAAAATAATCAACTAATTTTAGCAAGTGACTTGAGCTTTGAGAATCTAAACCAATATCATTTTTTAGACCAATTGAAAGTCCTCTAGCGTGAGCTTGCTCAGCAAGCCAAGTATTATAATCAACTTGTTGTTGTTCTGTTATATTAAATCCGGTTTTATATCCATCATTTGTAGCATCTACTTCCCAAGCATTTATATTATCAGGCTCTATACCATCACAACCTTTGTTTAGTGCTAAATCCATCCTACGAGCCATCACCTCCCTTACTTGTGAATTATTTATATTGAGCCATTTTTCACTACTCCAGTTTTCCATAGTGTGTCCTATGACTGATGGTGTTATATCTTCTAAATCTTGTTGATCAGGTCTAGCTGAGCCATATTCAATAGAACCAGCTGAAATATAGCAAATCACCTTTTTTCCTGAATTCTTCAAAGTTCTGATAGTAGTTTCTGAAGTATCAAAAAGATCTACATCATACATATCAACGTTTAGAGAAGTATCCACTGGAGTTGAAAGTTGCCACTGCCATGAGAGATGCTCAAATCCCTTTGGTTGCCACCAAGAACCAGTCTCTAGGGTTTCTTGAAAGTATTTAACTACACTAATTTTTCCATCTTCATTCTTAAAAGTTGCCCACAAAACATTATTTCCATGCGCTATGTGACTATTTGTGTTAAAAGATTGATTATATAATCGGCTTATCCCTAGATCTTGCCATTTATTATCTTTAAAACTTTTGGTAGCAAAAAAAGTAGCACTTGGCCAATTAACTTTTTGCGCATAAGAAACATAAGGCACATTTAAATTATCTAACACAAAAGAAATTCTGCTTTTATTTTTAAGACTTACACCATTTTGTTCTTCAAAGGCATAATTTCCAATCTGAACCATATTTAACCCATCAAACTTGTAAACAGAGAGAAAATCGTATCCAGACTCTTTTGATTTAACAGCAACCCAAGGTACATTTGTAGAATCTATTTCCAAGCTCACATCATTTGCATTTCCATTCACAACTAAATTAGAAGAATTTGCAATTTGAGCCCAAGAAGTTCCGTTATTTTTCCAAACACTTACTTCATTTGGGTGTTTTGCTTTATCGACAACTGCTAAATACAGATTATCATTTGTATCTATCTCAAAAGACAATGCTCTTGCTTTGGTAACTGAGGCAGAAATTACACTCATATCAATTAAATTCCAATTAGAACCATCGAACTTGTAAATTCGTGCGTCACGCTCTTCATTTCCATCATAATAACTACAGTTATTCCCATTTCCAGTTACTGCAAGATATAACTGCCCCGAATTAGGTGCAATTTTTATCTCTGGTGAGCATATATTTTTATTTGTTTGAGAAATATCACTTCCCACAGAAACCCAAGAACCGCTAGAAAATTTTTTTACTCTTACCGTGGCGTCACTGTCACCATCTGTTACTTGAAATGCGACAAAAGGCTCGTGAGTATCTGGATGAAAAAGTATTTGAGGACGCACATTATCATTATCATCTCCGCTACTTCCTACAGTGTCTGTCAGATTACCCACAGAAATCCAGTTAGTTCCATCAAATTTTTGGACTTGAAGCTTTCGAGAGTTATCTTTGAAAATTATCCATGGAGCACCTGTCTGAGGATTTAGAGCTATAGAAGAATCTTCTGAATAAGCGCTTCCAATAGTATCTCCCGCATAAGACCATTTATAAACTTGATAACTATCTTCTAGAGTGTAGTTTTGCTGAGCTAGAGCATTTGAAAAATTAAACATTGTGCAAATAACCAACACAAACAAAAAATAAATAATTTTCATTCATTTTTTTTAGCATAGTTTACTATATTTATTTTACCATAAAACAGAGAAATAATTTAAAAAGACTAAATTATATTAGTCTTTTATTGAAAATTGAGCAAATTCTTATATTTTTATTCTCATATTATCAAGATTTCAATAAATGAAATACTCCAGCTAATAT
>JALWEZ010000180.1:1186-8628 GCA_027039165.1 Candidatus Moraniibacteriota bacterium | reverse complement strand
CTCAGCTACTTAATTTTGATAATTTAAAGACGATCAATAAAATAATTAATTCTATAACTAAGGATGAAAGGAAGTTGTTAGTAACAACTATTAAAAATTTAGAATTTCCTATAACTGGAACACTTGGACTAGATAAAGCAATTATAGCTGATGGAGGAATTAAACTTGAAGAAGTAAATTTCAAAAATATGTCTTCTAAATTGTATCCAAATCTGCACATCACTGGAGATTTACTATCGATTAACAGACCTTCTGGCGGATATTCTCTACAACTTTGCTGGACAACGGCATTTGTAGCGACTAAAGATATTTGATACACTTATTTTTACCCAAAAAAACTTTGACTTACCCATAAAAATATTGCATAATAGATATATCAGTAAATATTATTATGGACAAAGAAACTAAAGCATTAGAGATAATTTTAACACCAGATCCTGTACTTAACAAAAATACAGAAATTATAAAAAATCCACTTGATCCTTTTGTGCAGCAATTAACAAAAAATATGTTTAAGACAATGGATAAAGAAGGAGAACATGCTATAGGACTTTCTGCTCCACAAGTTGGTGTATCCCTTAGATTGTGTGTTGTGCGCTTAGATGGAATTCCAAGAACACTCATAAATCCAAAGATATTAAAAAAATCAGATGAACTGACTGTAACAAAAGAATTGTGCTTAAGTGTTCCTGGTGAAGAGCTTTCTATTATAAGACCTGAAAAAATAACGCTTGAGTATATAGATGAATTAGGAAGAAAATACAAAATGAAAACGAAAAACTTTTTGTCTATTCTATTTCAACATGAACTTGATCATTTGGACGGAATTTTAATGTCTCAAAAATATGAGCAACAAGAAAATTTAAGGAAAATATATAAAATAAAGTAAAAATAAATTTATGATTTTTGATTTAAGAAAACATACAACTTTTACAGAAGATGACGGGGTTTTGAGGGTTGTGTTTATGGGCTCTGGGCAATTTGCTCTACCTATACTAGAAAGCATTATAAAAAATAAAGAAAAATTTCACTTAGTTTTGACTATTACCAAACCTCATTCAAAAGCTGGGAGTGTCTATGATGTTTATCAAAATAAAATAAAAGAACTGAGCATTTTAAATGACTCTCGCATAATTCAACCAAAAAAAATTACTTCTGAGATTGTAGAAGAAATGCGTGAATTAGAGCCTGATGTAGTAGTAGTTGCTTCTTATGGTGAAATATTATCGCAAGAATTTTTAGATATTCCAAAGTATGGTTGCGTAAATTTACATGCGTCTCTTTTACCTGAATTAAGAGGAGCATCTCCTGTGCAAAATGCTATCATAGAAAATAAAAAAGAAACTGGAGTAACTCTCATGAAAATGGATGTGGGACTAGATACTGGTGATATTATTTCTCAAACTAAAATAGAAATAAAACCTATAGACACAACAGAGACTCTACTGGACAAATTATCGAAACTAGGTGCACAATTACTTACAAGAGATCTTCCTGAATGGATTTCTGGAGAATTAACTGCACTCCCACAAAACCCGAAAGAAGCTACTCTTTGTCAGATAATTGATAGAGAGGATGGACATATTATATGGCTAAAAACTTCTCAAGAAATTTATAATTATTACAGAGCCTTGTCTGTTTGGCCTGGAATATTTTGTTTTTGGAGAAAAACTGAAATCGATTTAATAAGGATAAAACTTATAGAGATAGAATTAACTCATGATTTAACACTTAATTTATCACAATATACGCCTGGTGAAGTATTTGTAGAAAATAAAGAGATGTTTATAAAAACGCACGATAATGCTATAAAAATAATCACATTACAAAGAGAAGGAAAAAAGGTTATGGATGCAAAAAGTTTTTTGAATGGAAATCCTGATATAATAAATTCTAACCTAATTTAATAATTATGAATAAAACAAAAATTTTCTTTATAGGAATGTCCTTATTGTTATTAGCAACTTTTATAATAACGTTTCAAAGATATTATACCACAAATAAAGCTATTAAAACCAAGGAAAAGCAAACTTCTCTTCAAGAAGAAAAAGATAATGCTGTTAGTAAAAATGACATAAAACAATCACCATCGAATAATAATCTATCCAAATCTCCAAATGCCATAAGTGAAGAAGAATTATTAAGATCTCAGAGAAATGCAATACTTATAGATTTAAGAAATGGAAGAAGTCACCAAGAAGCTCACATAAAAGGAAGTATTCTCCTAAATAGATTACCCAAAGATTATGATAAAACTAAAATGATAGTTTTAATTGTAGACGAAAAAGTTACACCGGCTATAACTCAAGCAGCACTAAATGCTTTCTCAAAGGAGTCTAAGGTTAAAATATATTCTGGAAGTATGCGCTCATTCGATGAAAAGGGTGGTAATGTAATAATGCAAAATGACATAAATAAAATGACTGATTTAGCTAAAGTTAATTTTATAAATTACAAAGATGCCAAAGATTTAATAGAAAAAAATAAAGATTTAACTATTGTTGACGTTAGGCGAGTTGGTAATTTCCAAAAATCACATATAGAGGGGGCAATGAATATACCTTATTCAGAAATAGAGCTTAGATACACAGAACTACCTGTTTTTAGTCATAATATTTTAGTCTATGGCGCAAACAGAGAACAAAGTTTTCTAGCAGGTGCCTTGCTATCAGATTTGGGGGTTTTTGACGTAAAAACATTAGATGGTGGTTATGAAGATTATCAAAAAACGAAAACAGAAGAAACAGATGAAATACAAGACAAGGATTTAGAACAAGAAAGAAAAAAAGATGATAAACAAAACAAAGATGAAAATAAATAGTCACAACGCACAAAAAATAAAAACCACTAGAAGATAAGTGGTTTTATAAATCTTAAACTATGATTATTTAAGCTCAACTGAAGCTCCTGCTTCCTTAAGTTGATTAGCGATTTCTTCTGCTTCTTCTTTTGAAGCTCCTTTTTTAATAACAACAGGTGCACCATCAACCATTGCTTTAGCCTCTTTTAGACCTTCTCCTGTAATTGCCTTTACAGCTTTAATTACATTTATCTTGCTATCACCTGCAGATGTAAGCTCTACGTCAAATTCTGTTTGTTCTGCTGCTCCATCTCCTCCATCTGTTGCAGGACCAGCTACTACAGTAGCAGCTGCTGCTGGCTCAATACCATACTCTTCTTTTAAAATTTCTACTAACTCATTTACTTCTTTAACGCTAAGGCTTACAAATTCCTCAGCTAATTTTTTAATATCTGCCATAATTTATAAATTAAATATTATTTTATTACTAAGCTTCTGATTCTTTTTTCTCTGCTAATGTTTCCATAGCACCTGCAAAAGATTTTTGTGGACTTGTTAGAGCACTTACAAAGTTTTGTGCAGGAGATTGTAATAATCCTACAACCATAGCACGCAACTCGTCTAGTGATGGCATCTTAGCTAATTGTTTAACTCCATTTTCGTCCAACAATTCACCTTCTAAAACTCCACCAACTAACTTTAGATTTTCATTTTCTTTTCCAAGTTTATCTAAAATTTTTGCACTAGTTATTTCATCTTGTGATACAGAAACTGCAATTTGCCCATCAAGTTCTTTAGGGTCAACATCTATACCATTATTTTTTAGCGCAATTGATAGCAATGTTTTTCTAATAATTTGAAATGTTGAACCATTTTCTCTAAGTTCTCTTTTCAAAGAAACCATTTCATTTGCACTAACTCCTTTAAAACCTGCAAAAACACATGCTGGAGAATTTTTTATTTCCTCAGTAAGCTTTTGTACGATTTTTTCTTTATCTTGTCTTGTTAACATAAACTTACATGCTTAACAATTAAAAATTCTACATTTCCTAAACGTAGAATCGACCAAAGTTATAAAACTATTCTCGCAAGGACTTAATATTTCAAAGAAACTACCTTGTGTCTACGAATGGATATCAGAATTGTTCTTTTATTATAACAAAGATTCAATTTTTGTCAAAATTTATTAAAATCTAAAGAATATTATACAAAACATTGTTTTTTCTTTATACTGTATATATAACTATTTATTTAAATAGCAACTAATGGCTAATTTCAAAACACACATTTCAACTGGAATTATTCTTGGTATTTGCCTTGCGTTTTTTGCATTTGCTAGTAGTATTTTGTATGAGTGGACTACTATTTCACTAGTTATCTTATTTGTAGCTATTGGTTCTTTTTTGCCTGACGTTGATAGTGATTCTTCCTTGCCTTTCAAAATTGTTTTTAATTTTCTAGGAATTATGTCAGCTTTTTTGTTTCTTGTGTGGCTCTTTCTTAACTCATACCCAACAAACGCACTTATACTTATGCCACTTGGAACTTTTTTAATAGTTAGGTTTGTATTTGGTTATATTTTCAAAAAATTTACAAGACACAGAGGAATATTTCACTCAATTCCTATGGCTATAATCTCAATTCTTCTGCCTTTATTTTTACTCAATAATTTATCCAATTTTAGCTATCAAGTTAATTTTTTGTTATCAGTATCCGTTGGAATAGGTTTTTTTTCACATTTAATACTAGATGAACTATATGCATTCATAAATTTCAGTGGCAAAAAATTCTCCCCAAACAAAAGTCTAGGTAGTGCTCTAAAACTCTACTCTAATTCTCTACTGAGCACATTTTTTACTTATCTTGCTATATTTATTTTAGTTTATCTAATTTTTTATTAATACGGACTCATTATTTGAATACTTTTTTCAAATAAACTTTCATTGATTTCAACATCTTCTGGTAATTTAACTTCAAAAACTTCTTCAAAAAGTTCTTTGTGATTACTGTCAGTATTTTTTGATGAGGTCCTATCTCTGAATTTCTCTATATCATTATCTGTAAAACCACCACCATTTGCACGTTTAATAAGATGAGTTTGTAATAATTTTTTCATCAAATATTCACAATGAACTTCTGGAAAATAACTTGAACCTATTATTTTCTTTGTCATAATGAAACGATAGTGAAATACTTTTATATTTCTCGGAGTTAAAGCAAAAAACGGAAATTTTTCTTGAAATCCTTGAAAAACTTTTATAATTGTCTTTTGTTCTTCAGCTGTTAATGATTTATTTATTTTTTTCTTATTTATTTCTTTGATTTGCACTTTTGGAGATGGAGTAATTAAATTTAGAGTTTCAGTGGTTTTTTCTACTTGTTTATTGTTAGCTAAAGAAGTATTGTTTACTACCTCATTTTCCTCAGGTTTAGAAGTAATATTTTCTTTTTCAGTATCGTCTTGTGTAAGATTTTTATAATAATTCTCAATATCCACTTCACTTATATCTGGTTGGTTTATACCGAGCAAAAATAGCTTATCTAGATAATCATAAGCTACTTTTCCTAGAGTTATTCCATCGTGCAAAGTATCTTCGCTTGTTTTTTCTAGTTCAAATTTCTGGTATTTGTGACGAATTGCTAGTTTGAGAATGCGCAAATCAATTGCTATCAAGATGACTAGTTTCTTTGCAATTTCTTTGTCTTCCAAAATCACACGCAACGCATCAACTATTTGAGTTATCTGAGTTTCATTACACCTATCAATATCATCTACAAAGAGGAGAATTTTATCATCCTTTTTGAGCCATACATCAAAAAGAGTTGAAATTTCTTTTCCAATTTCAGCCTGATATCCCAAAAGATTTGCATATGATGGACGTTTTGTATAATTTTTAAAGAGTTCTTTTGCTTTAGGAGTGCTAAAATATTCTTTGGAAGAATAAAATAGTGCTGATAATCCGCCGATAACTGAAAATACTTTAATAATTTTTTCAACACTTATCAAAAATATAGCTACGATAAATATAATTGCAATTATAGAAAACGTAATTTTACCCAAACCAAATCTGTGCCAATTAAGGTGAAGTATTTTGCACCATTTATGTTCATAATACACTGAAAAAGACTTATATTTAGGTGTTTTACTACTTGGTTCTAGATACTTTTCCAGTAATTTCTCATATAAATACGCCCAATTTGCTGGTGTTTCTTGATATTTCCATGCATGATAATCTACACGTATCCAGTTATGTTTTTTATTCTTTTTGAGTTCTTCAACGACAATATTTGATAAATATGTCTTTCCACGTCCCCATCTGCCAAATATCCCAAAGGACGTCTCAGTGTCTTCTTTCATCTCATCAATTACATCTGCACAAACTTTCGCTAATTCACGAGTACCATTTATAGGACTTATTTCTCTAAATGCTAAATTATTTTTTGTTTGTTTGGGAAGTAAATTATCAAAAATCACCTCATCTCTTTTTTTAATTGCAAATACGGGATTCAAATCGATTGCTTTTTTAAAGTCTTTTTCTGCTTCTTTTTCCTTTTTTAATTTCTTTTTTACAATCCCACGATTAAAATAAGCTGTTGCAAAATTTTTGTCCAAGCTAATTGCTTTATCATAGTCAGAAATAGCTTTTTCAAACTCACCATTTTTTACATTTAGCGAACCACGAGAATCATAAAACATTGCTTCTTTTGGATTTAAGCGAATAGCTTTATTCAAGTCTCTTAGTGCTCCTACATAATCTTCTAAATAAATTTTTGCAAATCCTCTATTGTTATAAACAAATGCATAACTTGGATCTAACTCTATAGCTTTGGTATAGTCTTTTATAGCCTGCTCATATTCTCCTAAACTGTCCTTTGCAGATCCTCTATTATTATAAGCATCTTTATAATTTGGCTTAAGCTCTATAGCTTTGGTATACAAATTCAAAGCTTCTTGATATTTTTCTTCTTTATGTGCATTGTAAGCTTCATTGAAAAAGTCTTCTGCTGTTTTTTTGGTCATGTTAATAATCTCTAAAAAAGATAAACGTTAAGTACTTATATAATAACACAAAAATCTAAGAACTTGTTTTTGAAATGTTATTGCTTTACTAACTACTCTATCTTAATCTCAAATTCAGCAAGCAAAGCCAAAACTTCAGGAACCCCAAATTTTGCTTTTTTAACATTGTTTTGTAGTGGATTTATGCTATAATTTTTTGCTCCTACAAAATTCACGCTTTCCAAATTTGAATTCTCAAATTTTGAACCTCTTAAATCAGAATCTAGAAAACTGGCCTTTTTTAGATTAGTATTTACAAAATCAGTTTCAAGTATACTACATTCTCTAAATTCTGTACCCGACACATTTAAATCACTAAAATTACAAAGTTCAATTTTGCAATTTACAAATTTCCACTCTACAAGTAAGCTATTTACAACAGAAAAAGAAATTCCAATAAGTTTACATTCTCTAAATACTACATTCTGAAAACTTGCATCACCCACCAAAATATTTGCCAAATTACAATTTTTAAACTCACAATCAATAAAAACTGAACCAAAAAACTTAGTTTCCAAAAAATTGCAATCAATAAATTTACAGTTAGAAAATTCTTCTGCACTTAATTCAGAAGTTTTAAAG
>JALWEZ010000180.1:0-1176 GCA_027039165.1 Candidatus Moraniibacteriota bacterium | reverse complement strand
TTAATATTTTTGTATTTTTTATTTACAAGTTTTTGGTTTTTGATATTCATAGTTCTAAAATTATTTAAAAAACCTCTAGATTTCTCTAAAAGTTTTTAAAGTTATCACCAAGTTTAGAAATTAAGCCTCTGTTTCATTGAAATCATCTGTAGTTGCCTCTTCCATTTCTTTGAAAAAATCATCCACAATACTATTTACAAAATCATCATAATTTTCAATATTATTTTTCAAAAATTCATGGATTTCTTCTGATGTTGAAGTTTCATCCTCTATTTTTTTCTTGAGAATTTCTGTATTTTCTTCAGATAATTTCTCCATAGTTTCATACATCACGCGCCCAAGAATTGCTTCATTAACTTGATCTATTAATTCATCTTGCTCTTTTTGAGGCAATGACTCAATACCAAGTTTTTTTACAATATCTTGTCTCATCTCTTCTTCTTGCATAAATTTAATTTATTTTATAATGATACGCTCTTACTTAATTATACCACATAGAATGCAATAATAATTAAAATTCAATAAAAAACAATCAAAACTAGCCATTAAACTCCTTTACCATTTGAGTAAGTCTGGGAATTTTGTTTACTATTGTAACATGTGAATCTGACAAAAACTCAGTGATAAACCTGTCCATCATCTCTAGTCTATAATCAAATTGCTCCAGTGATAACTGCATATAATGAATTTCTCTTCCAATTTCAGCTTCAATATTTGAAATATACTCACGAACTTTAGAACGAGAAATATCATCTCCAACCAACAACAAATCTAATCTAGATTTATTCTTATCCATAAAAATTCCACTTAATACAAGAAGTTTAACTTTTCCTAGTGAATTGAATTTTTTAACTTCTGAACAATGTGGATAAATATTTGATTTAACAAAAAGCGCCTGGAGTTCTAAATAATAAGGAAATTCTTCATTTACCATATACAATTTTTTTCCTTTTAACTTCTCTGAGGTTATGATTTCTATTTTTTCTAGTGCATTTAAATCTGCTCGCATACTTTTCCTCTCCATTTTAATCTTCTCAGATATAGTTTTTGTGTCATATCTTTGACTTGGATTTAAAACAAAAAACCGAAGCAGTCTAGCTCGCAATTTTGATCCAAATAAAATTTCTAGTGTTTCTGGCATATTTATTCATCATTCAATAATCTTATTATTCTTAT
>JALWEZ010000179.1:5026-8633 GCA_027039165.1 Candidatus Moraniibacteriota bacterium | reverse complement strand
TCATAAATCATACTAAATTTATTATAACATAAAAAAGTTATATGTAATAAATTTGTTAATTTGATATTTTTTAAAAATAATACAAAAGCATTAATTTCTATCTTTTTTTAATTTTACTTTTGTTGTTTTACAATCTCTACCTGCTTTATGTTTCCATTTTGAGTCATCTGAAAAATAATTATATTCATCTGCATTCAAAGAAAAATTCGCACATACTTCAAATTTAGCTTCTCTATTAACTTCTGTATTTTGTAAATTATCACTAATCACATTATATTCATAAAATTTATTTGTTTTCGGATCTTTTTTGATACTACAAGAACTTGCACTCCTTACCTCCTTTAGTGACTGTGGCAATTTATTATTATGTTTAGCATATCTTTTTATACAATCCGAAATTATCCTCAAATCTTGAACTCTCTTTTTATCTAAATTTTTCTTTCTCTCTGTTGAAGGTAAACCTCCAGCTACAAATCCCAAAATAATTGCAATAATTACAATTATAGACACGATGGCACCAAATAACTGAAATACCCTCCTAGATATTTCCTTTTTGTATTGTATCTTTTTTCTCTCTAAAAAATAAAAAACAAAAATTATCCCAGAAATTCCCAAAATAACTAATGTTTTAAGAAAGAAACGAGTACTAAGTTCTCCTTGTAAAAAAGTAAATACAGTTCTTATCAGATTTATCACAATCAAAACAGAAGTTATTAATAACACAATGTATGTAAGTTGTTTAGTTGAAGTTGTCTCTACCTTACCTTCACTTTTTCGAAAACTACGAAACCACAAAAACATAGTAAAATAATATATAGGAAATCCAATTAAGAGTGCCGCAATAGCGTAATGAATTACTTCTGTAGAAAAAACATCTGCCTTAAATCCTCTTTCTAAGTCATCTGGAATATATTTATTAATAATTTGATTAAATAATGTACCCAAGGAAATAGATACTATAGCCAACAATACAAAAGAAAACAATTTAACGGCAATTTCACCTACTGAAATCTTTTTACCTACCACACTAGATTTATCATTATTTTTTGGTGTAGGCGCTCCACTTGCAATGAGCGCTTTTCCATAAGCTAGTTCTACTTGTTCCTCTGACCAACCAACTGCCAAAAGTCGCGATTCAATCTCTTTTTTATTTATTCCATTTTTAATTAGTTCTGCCACATATTCAACTAATGTTTTTTTGTGTTCTTGATTTTCCATATAAGTTATATTTTAATTTTTTAAGCCAACAAAACCTCCAATGTATCTTGCTTTATAAATTTCCTTTTCTTTGTGTAAAATAATTTCTTCTCCATAAAAATTATCAATTTGTCCTGTAAAATTATTTTTATACAAAAAATCCTTATCACAGTACATTTCTGGACCGCGATAAGGATAATTTTTCGGTATCAACTTCAAAGCATCTTGCAAAAAGCTATAAACTTCTCCAATATTATCTACAAAATCATCAACTCTACCATAGTAAGTCATAATATAAATTGGTTTTTTCTTAAAAAGAACCACTTCTCTGCCACCATAAGGCTCTCCTCCAAAATAATTATCATTATAATACCAATCTCCAGAATCAAAAATTAAAGTAGTAGATTTATCACTCTCAATAGTTTTCTGTGCTAAATCACCCGCTGCATAAGTGGATTTCTTTGCCTCAACTAAAAAACTAATTAATTGATCTTTGTCAAACATGGTAATTTATCTTTTATATTATCTTCTTTTTCTCTTATTAACTATTTTTAATTTAGCTAATTCATGTTCCAATCTAGTGGCAACTTTTGCATACTCTATAGAAGATTTGTCAAGTTTTTGCTCTTTTAATTCTTGTGCTCTTTTAATGGCTTCATTTACTTTTTTCTCATCAATTTCTGATTCATGAACAGCTTCATCCACCAAAATATTTACAATACTCTCTCTTAAAACCTCCAAAAATCCATCGTGCACTGCTAAAGATATCTCCTCATTTTGATTATTACGAATCACAACCTCTCCAGCTCTTATAGGAACAAGAATCGGAGTGTGATTTGGTAATATTGTCAATTGTCCATCAAGTGTATCTATTGTTATAGATATAGGATTTGAATCATGAATTATACCTGTTGGAGTTATAATTTTAAAAACTATTTTTTTCATAAAAAATATAGATTATTTAGTAGCCACCACTTCATCAATAGAACCTTTCATATAAAACGCTCCTTCTTCTTTATCATCATGTTTACCCTCCAAAATTTCTTTAAATCCTCTAACGGTATCTTTAAGAGAAGTATATTTACCTAGACTTCCTGTGAAAACTTCAGCAACGAAAAATGGCTGTGAGAAGAACTTTTGAATTTTACGAGCTCTAGCGACTGTTAATTTATCCTCTTCAGAAAGCTCATCCATTCCCAAAATCGCTATAATATCTTGTAAATCTTTATATCTTTGTAAAACTTGTTGGACTCCGCGAGCAACTTCATAATGCTCTTGACCAACAACTAAAGGATCAAGTATAACAGAAGTTGAATCCAAAGGATCAATAGCAGGATAAATACCGATTTCAGTAAGTGCTCTATCAAGTACAACAGTGGAATCAAGATGAGCAAAAGTAGTAGCGGGAGCAGGATCCGTTAAATCGTCCGCTGGCACATAAACAGCTTGCACAGATGTAATTGAACCATTCTTAGTAGAAGTAATACGTTCTTGCAATGCACCCATTTCTTCAGCAAGTGTTGATTGATAACCTACTGCAGACGGAATTCTGCCCAAAAGTGCGCTAAGTTCAGAACCAGCTTGCGTAAATCTAAAGATATTATCAACAAAAAATAATACATCTTTATTTTCTGCGTCACGGAAATGTTCTGCAATTGTGAGTCCTGTAAGACCAATTCTTGCACGAGCTCCAGGTGGCTCATTCATTTGACCAAAAACCAACGCGGTTTTATCCAAAACACCTGACTCTTCCATCTCCTTATACAAATCATTTCCCTCCCGAGTTCGTTCTCCTACACCAGCAAATACTGAATTACCTCCATGTTCTGCTGCAATATTTCTTATAAGTTCTTGAATTAAAACTGTCTTCCCTACACCAGCTCCACCAAAAAGACCAACCTTTCCACCTTTTACAAATGGACAAATTAAATCTATAACCTTTATACCAGTTTCAAAAACCTCATCATGAGTAGAAAGCTCTGTAAAATCTGGTGCTTTTCTGTGAATAGAACTTTTTTTTACATTCTCTGGTGCAGGTTTTTCATCTATTGGATCTCCTGTAACATTAAACATTCTCCCTAAAACTTTTTCGCCCACAGGAACAGAAATAGGACTACCTGTGGCTATAACTTCTTGTTCTCGCTTTAGTCCATCTGTCGGAGTCATAGCAACAGCTCTTACAGTACTTGAACCTAAATGTTGCTGTACTTCTAGAACAACTTTTTCTTTATTATTATATACCTCTAGAGCATCATATATCAAAGGTAATTCATCTTCAAAAATAACATCTACTACTGGACCTATTATTTGTGTAATTTTTCCACTCATTTTCTTACTCATATTTTTATTATTTTATAAAAATTAAAATATTTCTACTAATTAATTGCAAATTATTCTAACGCTGCACGTC
>JALWEZ010000179.1:0-5016 GCA_027039165.1 Candidatus Moraniibacteriota bacterium | reverse complement strand
ACGTCCTGCTGATATTTCACTGATTTCTTGTGTAATTTTCGATTGTCTTATCTTATTATAAGTCAATTTTAAATCATCAACGATTTCGTTAGCAGCATCCGTAGCGCTCTTCATTGCCAACATCCTAGATGATTCCTCAGAAGCAACTGATTCATATAATGCATGTAAAATCTGAGATTCAACAACTCTAGGAACTAAGTCTTTCAAAACGATTTCAACAGAAGGTTCGATTAAATATCCTATTTTATCATCCAAATTCACTTCTTTTTCTGTTTCAATATTATCCATCTCTATCAATTGTTTTTCTAAATCATCACGAGAAACTGGTAAAAGTTGTCTTATTTTTTGCTGTTGAGAAATAGCATTTACATAATCTGTATAAACAATAGCAACTTTGTCATATTTTCCCTCCTCAAATACCTTAAATATCATATTTATAAGCGGATGAATACTTTCAGAATTTTTATTCTCCGCAATTTCAGGAAATGATGCAATAGAATCTCTACCTAAAATCTTTATCATATGATCTGCACGTTTTCCTATAGCAATAAAATCTATCGAAATATCTTTTTTTTCACTTTTGTCATTGTTAAAAATAGATACATTATTCAACATATTCCTAACAATCTTTGTAAGTGCTGCATTATATGAACCACAAAGCCCTTTATTTGAAGCAATCACAACAACCAATACATTCTTTACATCCCTTACTGAGAGTAGTGGGTGATCTTTTTGCGTCTCTGGAGCAACATTTGCAAATAATTCATACATCGCTCTTGCGTAAGGTCTCAAAGCAAATGCTCGAGAAACTGCTTTTTTCATTTTTGCAGCAGAAACCACTTCCATAGCTTTTGTAACTTTTTTTGTGTTACTTATAGAATTTATTCTGCGTTTTATATCTAATGTTCCTGCCATAATAAGTTATAAAATTTTATTTATACCATCTCTTTATATTCTTCAATTGCATTTTTCATTTTGTCTTTTATCTCATCTGATATAGTCTTTTCAGTATTTATCTCTTCAGCTAAATCACTGTGAGTATTATTGACAAAATTATGCAATCCTTTTTCCCATTCAACTATTTTTTCAGATTCAACATCATCTGCAAAACCATTAGTTACAGCAAATATTATTATTGCCTGCTCTGCAACTGATAAAGGTTGATATTGACCTTGTTTTAATATTTCTACAGTTCTTTTTCCTCTTTCTAGCTTTTTCTTTGTATCTTCATCAACATCAGAACCAAAAGCCGCAAAAGCCTCTAATTCTCTATACTGAGCCAAATCCAATCTTAAAGTACCTGCAAGTTTTTTTATTATTTTTGTTTGTGCAGAAGAGCCTACACGAGACACGGACAAACCTGCATTGATAGCTGGTCTTATACCTTTATTAAACAAATCTGATTCCAGATAAATTTGCCCATCAGTTATAGAAATAACATTTGTTGGGATATAAGCAGATACATCTCCAGCTTGTGTTTCAATAATTGGAAGTGCAGTCACAGATCCACCACCATTAGCTTCATTTAATCTAGCACTTCTCTCCAATAATCTAGAATGTAGATAAAACACATCCCCAGGATAAGCCTCACGCCCTGGTGGTCTTTTAAGTAACAATGACATTTGACGATAAGCCATAGCATGCTTCGATAAGTCATCATAAATTATCAAAACATCTTCTCCTTTACTCATAAAATACTCAGAAAGTGCCGCACCTGAATACGGAGCTAGAAAATTCATAGCAGCTGAGGAACTTGAACCAGCTAAAACTATAGTTGTATATTCCATTGCACCAGCTTCTTCTAATTTTTTTGAAATTTTTCTAATCTTACTTTCTCTTTGTCCTATTGCTACATAAATACACTTAATGTCTTCACCTTTTTGGTTTATTATAGTATCTATTGCAACAGCAGTCTTACCTGTTTGTCTATCTCCAATTATAAGCTCACGTTGTCCTCTACCTATTGGAACCATAGTGTCTATTGCTTTAATACCTGTTTGAAGAGGTTGACCTACTGGTTCACGCGTCATAACTCCAGGCGCAACTTTTTCCACTGGATTTTTTTTGGAAGTTTTTATTTCTCCTTTGCCATCAATAGGATTCAAAAGAGCATCAACTGTTCTACCTATCATCTCATCTCCAACTGGAACTGATAAAATTTCACCAGTAGCCCTAGCTATATCTCCTTCACTAATTTTTTTATAATCACCAAATACAACAATACCAACTTCATCCTCTTCAAGATTTAAAGCTAGTCCTGATATATTCTCTCCATCATTTGTTTCAATTTTTACAATTTCACTAGCAGCTAAATCTTCAAGACCTGCTACTTTTGCAATTCCGTCACCCACTTCCAAAACTGTACCAACATTTTCCGTTGAAATATCATCTTTAAAGCCTTCTATTTCTTTAGAAAGTCTTTCTATAATTCTATCTGCTTGTGTCATAATTTAAAATTTTAATACTATTTTATTTTATTATCTAAAAGTAGTTGTCTATTCAATCTTGCAAGACGTCTAGCAATAGATAAATCAAATAAGCGGTCATTGTATTTAACAAACACACCTCCAATCATATTTTTATCAATTCGTAACCGCAATCTTACCTTTTTATCTATATTCAAAGTATCCAAAATACCTTTTTCAACTTGTTTAGAAATTTCAGAAGCTGCAGTTATAACAACCTCCGGCAATTCATTGTTTTTCATAAGAATTGTCTTGTAAGCCTTTAGAATAGAGTTACGTTTATACAAAACATTATCTTTCTTGAGCTTCTTTGTAAAATTCTCCAATATTTCATCAATCTTTGTTGAAGAAGTTTCGTGTTTTATGGTTTTGTATAATGCTTCTGCGTATTGTTGTGATGAATATCTCATAAATTTATTATTGAATTTTTTTGATTTCTTTTAGAATAAATTCATCTTGTGAATTCTTGATCTCATTATCTAACACTTTAGTTGAAGCATTTACTACCAATTGCGCAATCTCTTTTTGTACAGAATTTATCAAAGTTTCTTTTTCTGTTTCAATAGATTTTTTAGCCTTAGAAATTATTTCTTCTGCTTGATTAATAGCCTCAATTTGAGCATGTTTTTTTGTCTCACTAGCTTGTTTCTCTGCTCTTGCTATAATTTCATGAGATTTTTCCCTAGCTTTTTCCAAATCTTCTTCTGTTTTTTTCTCCAATTCTTTGGAATGCTTTTCTATATCTTCAAGCTCTTTTGTACTTTGTTCTATTTTTTTTCTCCTGTCTTCTAACATTCCTATAACAGGCTTATATAAAACTTTTTGCAAAATGACCAAAAGAATAACAAAATTAAAAATTTGCACTATCAGTAATTTTACTTCGATTCCAAATTGTCCAAAAATATCCATAGTAGTCTAAATAATACTATCTAATCTAATAAAATATATTAAGATTTGATAATAAATTGATTAATTACCCAACAAACTTTGCAATAAACGCAATAACCAAAGCAAAAATTGCAAGTGCTTCAGTAAAAGCAATACCAATAAACATCGTTGCCTGAAGTTTACCTGCCATTTCAGGATTCCTTCCCATTGCTTCAAGAGCTTTACTTACAATCATACCAATACCTAAACCTGGACCAATTGCCCCTAAACCAATCGCTAATCCCATTGCGATAACTTTTGCTGCTTCTAATTCCATATTTTTTTAATTAATTATTTATGAATTACGACTTAGAATTAAGAATCAGTAGTTTAAATTAAACACTAATTCCTAAAGCCTAACACGTAATTAACTTTAATGTTCTGGCTTTGTTATGGCTATTTTTATAAAAAACAAAGTTAATAGAGAAAAAACGGCTGCCTGTATAAAACCCACAAAAACTTCAAATAAAATCGGGGGCACTGGTAAAAACCAGGGCACAAAGAAAGCTGTAACTGCAATAAGCACCTCTCCTGCAAAAATATTTCCAAAAAGCCTAAAAGAAAAAGATAAAATTTTCGCTAATTCACTATCTAATTCAATTAATCCTATGAAAAAATTAAGTGGTGAAGAAAAATTTATAAATTTTTTGCCATATTGAAAAAATCCAAGTTTTTTTATACCAGTAATTTCTATTGCAATAAAAGATATAATAGCAAGTGCAATTGTTACATTTAAATCAGTACTTACACTACGCAAAAGCGGTTGAGTTCCATCATTTATTGTATCAAACGTAATAGTACCTACACCAGGTAAAAATTCAGTCCAGTTAGAAAGCCATATAAAAAGAAATAGAGTTACTAAAAGTGGAAAAAAAGCTATAGACATTTTTCTATCCTCTAAAACGTCATCTATAAAATCCAATATATATTCAAAAAGCATTTCAAAAAACAACTGAATTTTACTTGGACTCTTTTCTGATAATGAACGCCTAACTACAAAAGCTATAATAATCAAAAGTAGCATAACAAACCAACTCATAAGAAGAGTATTAGTAATCGGCAAACCAAAAAACTCACCAAGCTTTTCAGCAGCTATTGATATATGAGGACTTGCAGTATGCTCTGCTACATTTTCTACATGTTCTAATGTTGATTCACTCATCACCTTATCTTAGTTTATAAATTATTTATCTTTACCTTACTATCTTAATTTAAATCCTTCTGTTTCTGTTTTTCGTATTTTTCATTAATTTGCTTTAGCACAAACGATACTTTTTTTACTACAATTGTACATGACAATATTATAGCAAATAGCATAAAAAAAGTCAAAAATATAAATTTATTATGAGTATACTTATCTATGTAGTGCCCGATTAGTGCAGCCACAATCAAAGGTACGGACAAAACAAACGCTAATTCTGTAACAAACGATAAAAATGAAACCTCTATCATTCCCTTACTTTGCTTATCTTTTATCATAATTTATACACTACCTATAATAACACTCAAATTATATCATTTTTTTCAAAAAATCAAATTTTAATAAATATTTAATTTGTTTTTTTGTAAAATTTTACTTATCATTCACTCCTTTAGTAAATAATTCATATGCATTGTTTTGTTT
>JALWEZ010000178.1 GCA_027039165.1 Candidatus Moraniibacteriota bacterium | reverse complement strand
CATTAATATTGTCCGTTATCGTTATAGCTTTATCAAAAATGTAAACTTTATAGGACATTGTTCTTAATTTATCAAACAAATTTAAGAATAAACATTAAAAAATGAAAGTTTTTTAAAGAAAAGTTTTGATAATTATTTAGAATATTGAAAATCAAAGTTTTGAAAACCTAACAATAAAAATAAAAAATTTAAAAATATTTCAAATTTCTAACAGCTTCCAAAGGATTATCATGATTAAAAATATAACTGGCAGCCACTAAAATGTCTGCACCGGCGGCAAAAAGTTTAGGAGCGTTAGCATTATTGACGCCGCCATCTACTTGAACCAATGCTTTTGAACCGCTTGCAAGGATTAATTCTTTGGTTTCGATGATTTTTTGATAAGTATGTTCTATAAATTTTTGACCGCTGTACCCCGGATTGACTGACATAATCAAAACTAAATCCAATTTGGCAATAATATCTTTTAATAAACTAACAGGCGTATGCGGGTTAAGTGCCACACCGGCTTTCATGCCTATTTTTTTTATCAAATCAACGGTGCGGTTCAGGTGAATTTGTGTTTCGTAATGTACCGTTAAAATGTCCACACCTACCAACTTAAAATTATGAATATAGCGTTCGGGTTTTTCAATCATCAAGTGGGCATCAAAAACTTTTGAAGTAAGCTTTCGCAAACTTTTAATCACAGGCATACCAAAACTGATATTCGGAACAAAATTTCCGTCCATAACATCTAAGTGTATCCATTCAGCTTCACTTTGGTTGAGCATTTTAAAAGTTTTTTCCAAATCAGAAAAGTCGGCAGATAAGATTGAAGGCGCAATAATGGGCGTTTTCATAGACTTGTTTTTTTTGGCGAATTTACTAATAAAAAAGTGTTTTCGGAATAATTTTGTTTATTTTTGTCAAACATTCATTTTTGTTGTTAATCTTAAAAAACAGACATTTCATCGATGAATTATATACTTTTTGACGAAAAATCTAATAAAAAAGCGCTTTTGCCTTTAACGTATTTCAGACCGGTCAGCGGCATCCGGTGCGGTATTTTGACGCTTCAAGAAAAATGGGAACATTATTTGAACCGGCCGGTTCGTTTCTTGTCGGAAGATTATCTTTCCGAAAAATTTCCGTTTCACATTGAAGATGATAATATCTATATCAACAGTGCTTTGTTGCCGGACGACGATTTGGTAAAAGCCGTAATAAAGTTACAACCGGACGAGCAACTGGTTTACAACGATAAAATTTTAGCTTTCAGAACAGGCAAAATGACTTGGGAGACTTGTCAGAATTTTAAAGGCAGTACGCTAGTTTATCAAAAATCTGTTGAAAGTATCGCCAGACCTTATGATATTTTTAGTAAAAATGCCGGTCAAATCAAATCAGATTATAATTTGATTACCGCCAACCGGACTTCGGAAACCTTGTCACAAACCAATATAAAAATCGGCAAACACCCTGTTTTTATTGAAGAAGGTGCTGTTGTTGAAGCGGTTATTTTTAACACGGAAGATGGACCTGTTTACATAGGAAAAAATGTCAAAATACTTGAAGGAAGTATGATTCGCGGACCATTTGCGGCACTAGAAAACAGTGTGGTCAAAATGGGGGCAAAAATCTATGGGGGTACTACTTTAGGTCCCAATACCAAAGCAGGTGGCGAAATAAAAGAAGTTGTTTTTTTCGGTAATTCCAACAAAGGACACGACGGTTATCTGGGCGATTCGGTAATTGCCGAATGGTGCAATTTGGGTGCCGATACTAACAATTCAAATCTTAAAAACAACTACTCAAAAGTCAAACTTTGGGATTACACCCAAATGGATTTTGTCGATACCGGTTTGCAATTTTGTGGTTTGATTATGGGTGATCATTCCAAATGCGGTATCGCTACCATGTTTAATACAGGTACTGTAGTCGGTGTAAGTAGTAATATTTTTGGAGGAGATTACCAACCAAAATTCTTCCCGTCGTTTAAGTGGGGGGGACAGCGATATACAGATTACCGTTACGATAAAGCCGTAGAAGTGGCAACTGCTGTTTTGAAACGCCGCCAAAAGGATTTTGAAGGTGTTGAAGCAGATTTGTTTGAAAAAGTTTATGAAAAAGTAAAAGAAATCGAAGAGCTGAAATGAACAAAACCATATAAGACATATAAGAACATATATAAATCCTTATATGAACTTTTATGCCTTTTATGGTTCAAAAAAAATTGAAAATCAAAATCCGGTGCTTCGGTGGCTTCGGTACACTCCTCTCCCGACTTTCGTCGGAACGGAGCACTCAGCCACCGCAACAGAAAAAACACTCAGCGGGCTACTTTCTTTTATCAAATTAGAAATTAGAAGTTAGAAATTAGAAGTGTTAAGTAATAATCAATAAAAAAAATTAACGTAGCACATCAAATCTGAAATCGAAAATCTGAAATCGAAAATCTGAAATCGAAAATCTGAAATGAATATAAATCCTCAATTCCTCAATTTAAAAGCAGGATTAAAGTATGAAGTAATAAACAATCATAAAAACTCAAATTATTCAATGAAGCACAACAAATCATCAACTCATCAATAAAAAATGAAATTACAAGAAAATATCATATCACATATAACCCAAAACCAAGAACAACTGTGGCAGAATTTCCCTGATTTTGTTGTAGCTAACAAGCAAGATGCTTTTCAAAAGTTTCAACAAAAAGGATTGCCTACACTTAAAGATGAAAAATGGCGAAAAACAAATTTAAAAGAGTTTGTCAACCGTTATTATCATCCCGGTTTTA
>JALWEZ010000177.1 GCA_027039165.1 Candidatus Moraniibacteriota bacterium | reverse complement strand
ATTTAGAGTTAAATGAACAATCTCAAAAACTTCACAAAGTTCTTGTGCAGGAATTTGATACTCGGAGAAATAATACAGTAAACAATAAACGACCAGCTTCTGGAAAATATTTTCTTTATGATGATTTAATAAAAGGTGTAGTGGGTTATAACACTAGCTTTGGTTCGGAAGAATTCAATGATCACCATTTTCATTATGGATATTTTATTCAAACAGCAGCAATTATTGCTCGTTATGACAAAGAATTTTTGAGTAAAAATGAGAAATTTATAAATCTAATTTTGAGAGATTATGTGAATTTGAGTAGAAATGATAAGAAATTTCCAATAATTAGAAATTTTGATTTTTATGAGGGTCATAGTTGGGCATCAGGGCCAGCTGTGTTTGGTGATGGCAATAATCAAGAATCAGTTTCAGAAGCTGTGCAGGCTTATTATGGAGCCTTTCTTTGGGGAGATGTGATTGAGGATGAAAAAATAAAGGAGGTTGCTAGATGGATTTATAATCAAGAAGTTGACTCATCTCTGACTTATTGGCTTTTTGCCACAAAGTATAGTCCACATTTTTCTGGATATAAACACAGCTTATTTTCTATGATTTGGGGTGCAAAAAGCGAATTTTCCACTTGGTTCAGTTC
Source organism: Candidatus Moraniibacteriota bacterium (assembly GCA_027039165.1). Taxonomy (GTDB): domain Bacteria; phylum Patescibacteriota; class Minisyncoccia; order Moranbacterales; genus JALWEZ01. Next base: position 8,064 of record JALWEZ010000177.1, on the reverse strand, counting down.
AGAACCAGAAGCGAAAGTAGGTATTGAATTAATTCCTTTCACTCCAGGTAGCCAGTATTTACACGAAGTTCCAGATGAAACTATAAGAGCTCATTTAAATGAAACTTCATTTCCAAAACATAAGTTATTTTTTGACCAATTACTTATGTATAAAGCAATGCAAGATAAAAAAAGTGCTTTGAAATTATTCAAAGAAGTAAAGGAGACAGATTTGGATGGTGGTAATACGTGGAGTTTTTTATACGCTTGGATAATAACTAGATAAATATATGAAAAATATTAATTTAAAAAATTTGATAATTGATTTTGCTTTATTAAGTATAGTTGCGTTTACTGGTTGGTTTTTGATTGGTTACTATTTACAAGGCGAGTATCTTGCAACACATTATCCAGATTGGATTTATCATGCGTGGCGTATTAAAACGCTTATTTTGTATAAGAGTATACCATCTTGGGATTATATATGGAGTAATGGTTTAAATCATTGGGCTGCGTATCAGTATTTACAACACACAGCCGTATTTATTTTAGTGAAGTTGTTTCATGTATCAATAACAAAAGGAATGCTAATTTCAACAGTCTTTGTTTTTATTTTTCTCCGTGTTTTGATGTATATCTTTTTAAGATTATTAAATGTGAGAGCTATTATAGCTTTTCTTGCGGTTATTGTATCGTTTAATTTTGAGCAACAATGGATTGCTATAGGAGATTTCTCTATTTTTTTAGCGTTTATCATAGTACCATTTTGTGTTTATTTATGGGCTAATGTTTACGAAAAATACAAGGAATTAGATACTTCAAAAATTCCAATTAAAAAAAGATATTTAGCAGAAGGAGGCTTAGCTATTTCATTTGGTGCATTGTGGATGTTGCATCCAGTTATTGCTAATGCTATGGGAGGATTATTTTTTGTTAGCGTGGGTTTCAGAGCTTTAAAAATTTATAAATGGTATTTTGTGGGAATATTGTTAGCTTATTTAGTGGGAGCATCGCCATTTTTATTACCTTACCTTACAGTAAGTGCACACTATAGTAATCCTATTTTTGCTACTTCTGTATTTGTTCATGATACTATAGTAGGTAATTTATTCGGTTTAGGTATGTATTTCTTATTTTTTTTCTCTATAACATGGCTATTATTTATAATTTTTGCAAATAAAATTTCCAGTTGGGCAAAAATTGTATTAGTCTATATAACCTTGTATTTTTTGGCAATTTTTTTGGCAAAGTATGGTTATTTACCTGCATTTATACTTAAATTTCAAATTTCTAGAACTATACCAATACTAGCATTATTATTTGCGATGTCTTTTGCAGGAATACTGAATGCAACAATTCAAAATAGTAAAAAAGCATCTAAAGGTTTTATCATAATTGTTTTGATTATTGGTGCTATTGGAATTACAGAAGCTATAAAGACTGCTACCATTCTCACTTATGAACCAGTTAAGATTATGGATAGCCCAATATCTTATTTTGATGATAAACCATTACCAGAAGGAAGTATTTATATCAAAAAAGTATCAAAAGCTAGTTATTTTGGAAAATCTGGATTAAGATTTATCACTTCCTATAATGAACACTTACTTCCACAGCCAACGTCTATGAGATATTCTTCCTTGCTTCGCTCAGAAATAGCGTATACAAGTGTACCTAAAGATCAAATAAATTTAATAAGAGATTATAGTTTAGCTTTGGGTGTTCAATATTTAATTTTACCAAGTACGTCTCCACTTATAAAATATTTGACAGAAGATAGTGATAGATACGCAGCCACTTTTGATTTAGTTGATATTGTTGAAACTCAAGACAGGCGATTTACAATACTTAAAAATAAAGAAAAAATTAATTATGCTTATTTAGTAGATAGAAATGATCCAATTTTAAAGTGGAAAGATGATATACCAAAAATTACTTTGCAAATGAATAGTTATAAACAATGGGACAATATAATAAAAGAAACTGCTGAAAAAATACGAAAAGGGGAATTTGTACCTATTAGTAAGGTTAATTTTGATGATACCGATAGATTATCTATATCTTTAAATAATACACAATCTCTAAAAAATAAAGATATTCTTTTGATGCAAAGTTACAGTAATGGTTGGAAAATAAATGGTAAAAGAGTGATTAAACCTTCTAAAGCTAGATTTATAGATTTAGATTTAGATTATTTAATTTCAAATAATGTAATTAAGGTACAGGGAGATAAAATTAATATCATATTGGAGCATAAATGGTTTTTTTGGCATTGGCCCGTTCAAATTTTTGGCATAATTATGATTGCTATGATAATTATTTTATCAATTGTTAGACCAAAATTATTTTTCGTAAAAACTAAATAACTTGTATGCAAATAAACAAAGATCGTATTAATGCTTCTAAAATTTCAGCAACCACATTTATATTTTTAGCAATGGCGCCAATTATTTTGATTTGGTATGCTCTTTATATTTATAATTTTAAAAATATTGATAACATATTTTTATACATTATTCAAATTATAGCTGATAGTATATCAATAATAATATTACTGGGATTATGGGTCACTATTTTGATAGACGTTGTTATGGAGAAGCATCATAGAATTGATATAGATAAAAAGAAACAGAAAGAATTTTTAGAACGTGTGCCAAGTATTGATGTATTCATTACTACTTACAAGGAGCCTATTGATATTGTTCGTAAAACAGTACTAGCTGCTAAAAATATAAGATATCCACATAGAACAATTATTTTGGATGATGGAAAATCAGAAGAAATAAGGGAATTAGCTTTAAGTGAGCTCAAAGTTGGATATATTAGGCGCCCAAAGAATGAAAATGCTAAAGCTGGTAACGTTAATTATGCTTTAGGACATGTAGAATCAGAATTTTTTGTTATTCTGGATGCAGACCATATTCCTAAAGAAAATTTCTTGGATGTTTTGCTTCCATATCTTGCTGATGAAAAAGTAGCAATGGCTCAATCTCCACAAGCCTTTTCGAATAAAAACTTTATAGCAGAAGGCACAGGACAAGCGCAGGCTGTGTTTTATGAATATATATGCCCATCTAAAAATATCACAAATTCAGCTTTTTCTGTTGGTACTAATGTTTTGTATCGTAGGAAAGCTATTGATGATGTAGGTGGTATTGCTTTGAGTAATTCTGAAGATATTTGGACTACATTTTTACTGCATCAAAAACAATGGAAAACAGTTTTTGTTAATGAAATTGTAGCAGTTGGTCTTGCACCGGATTCTATAATTTCGTTTTTTAAACAACAACGTCGTTGGGCAAAAGGTGGATTTGAAATTTTACTAGAAAACAATCCTCTTTATTCTGAAAAATTGGATTTAGATCAAAAAATTCAATATTTTATATCAAATTCATTTTTTTTGGTGGGAATTACTATATTAGTTTATATACTTATGCCAATAATTTTTTTACTCACCGGCGAAAAACCGCTATTAATAGTGAGTGGTGCTGAGTGGCTATTGCATTATCTCCCATATTTTTTCTTATATTTTACACTAACTTGGTTATTATTAGGTCAAAAAATAAAACTTGCAACTATATCCACGGCATTAGCTACATTTTATCCTTATATATTGGGATTACTTGCAGTAATATTTCACACAGAACAAGAATGGGTTGCTACTTCTTCAAGTAATAGCAAAATAGATCCAATAATGAAATGGATTTGGCCACATGTTTTCTTACTTATTCTATCCATCTTTAGTTTAATAATTGGTTGGTATAAAGTAGTGGAATTTTGGCCGATATTTTTTAATACCATTTGGGTTTCACTTAATGTGTTTTTACTGGGCACCTTTTTGAGTAAGGCAAAATTAAAATAAGTAACTATAAACTATAAATAATATGAATAATAATAATAAAAAAAAGAAGAAAGATACTAAAATTCGAGAAAATATAGTAAACGGAATTATATTTGTGGTTGTTTTTGTAGTTGCTTTGATAATAACCACTCAAGCATTAGCTAGAAAAGTTAATTCTTATCAAACAATGGATAATTCTATTTCTTTTTCAGTAGAAAAGCAAAAAATTAATGTTGTGTCTATAGTGAGTGGAAAAATAAAAGAAATCAAAGTTTCCCCAGGTGAACACGTAAACAAAGGTGATTTACTAGTATCATTAGATATGAGTGAGTATAATAGAAAAATAGATGTTTTGAAAGCTATGTCAGATAGCAATCTCTCAGCAAAAACAGAACTAAATACTCTCTTGAGTCAAAAAGAGTATTTCAATGTCTATGCTCCACAAGATGGGGTTGTTAGTGAGATTTCTATAACAAAAGGTTCATATATACCAGGTGGCACCAAAGTAATGACACTTTTTTCTGATTATGATGCGCAAGTAATAGCTTATATTACGCCAGTTCAATATGAAGAAATACAAAACAAAGAAAAAATACGTGTTTATAGTGATAGACTAGAACAAGCATTCGAACTTAAACTTAATGGTGTAGGAAAAATGACAACTGATTATGAATCATTTGGTAATAATGGTCCAAAAATTAGTAAATATGAATTAGTTTTCCAGTTTACAAATCCTGATGATGGGGCTGTGTTTATAGAGGGAGAATCATTGCATTTTATAAATATTACTAATGATGAAGGAGTTAAAAGGCCTTCTGAGAAAATCAAAAACCTATGGAATGCCTTAATTCTAGGAAAATAAAATAATTATTTTATTAAAACTGAATAAATGAAAAAAAAATATTTATCTATAGTTATACCAGCATACAAAGAAAAAGATAGAATTGAATCTAATTTAGAAAAAATTAGAGAATATTTAGATTCAAAAGGGTTGGATTATGAAGTTTTGGTTGTTATTGATGGCTCAAATGATGGCACATATGAAGTTGTCAAAGAGTTTAAAAAAAAGATGAGACAATTAAGAGTTATTAGAAATGATATAAATAGAGGGAAAGGATTTGTGGTTAGACAAGGACTTTTGGAGGCTAAAGGCAAATATAGAGCATTTTTAGATGCAGATGGTTCCACTTCTATTGATCATTTAGAATTAGCATTTGAGAAAATTTCAAAAAATGATTTAGTGATAGGTTCTAGAGATATAAAAGGTGCAAATATAGCAATAAGTCAGCCAAAATTCCGTGAATTTATGGGCACAATGGGGAATTTGCTTATAAGAAGTGTGTTGGGTTTGTGGAAATATCCAGATACTCAATGTGGTTTTAAATTTATGACTGGTGAACTTGCAGATGATGTGGTGCCTCGCATGAGAGTCGATAGATTTGGTTTTGATTTTGAACTTATAGTACTTGCCAAAAAATTAGATTATAGATTGATTCAAGTTCCAGTTGAATGGATAAATAAAGATGGTACCACAGTTGGTTTATTGGGTCCAAACGGTTTCTTGCAAGTTATTATTGATTTATTTAAAGTTCGAGTCAGATTATGGAAAAATGATTACAATTTAGATAAATAATATTTTTTTGTTAAGAAATATAAAATTTAATGCGGATTTTAATCATAATTTTCAAAAAACACGTTATGTATTATACTTAATATAGTTACTAAGCTTAAACTTGAAAAAGTTTTAAAATCGAGTATAATATAAGTTATGTTGTAGTAATTCATTTTTCTAGATTATATGTTATCTAAATTTAAAAATATTTTTTCTGTTCCAGATTTGAGAAAGAAAATCTTGTTCATTCTAGCTATGCTTGTAGTTTTCAGATTAGCTGCCAACATTCCTTTGCCGAGTGTAGATGTTTCTCGACTCAAAGAAATGTTTGAGGGAAATCAATTAGTTGGAATGCTTAATATGTTTTCTGGTGGAGGGCTTTCTAATATTTCAATTGTTCTTTTGGGTCTTGGTCCGTATATTACGAGTTCTATTATTATGCAGTTACTCACTATGATTGTGCCTAGAATAGAGCAAATGCACAAAGAAGAAGGTGAGGCAGGGCGCGCTAAGTTTAACATGATAACTAGAGTAGGAACTGTGCCACTTGCTATTGTGCAGACTTTTGCAATGATTGCACTCCTAAAATCTCAGGGGATTATCACAGGACTAACTCCTTATAATACAGCTGTTTTGGTTATAACTGCCACAGGTGGTACAATTTTTCTTATGTGGCTTGGAGAACTTATAACAGAGAAAAAACTTGGAAATGGTGTTTCTATTATGATTTTTGCGGGAATTGTTGCTAGTGTGCCAAGTAAAGCTTCAAGATTAATAGATACTTATGATCCAAGTATGTTATTTACTTATATTTCATTTTTAGTAATTATTATTGTGACAATATTGGGTGTAGTATTTGTTTCAGAAGGGCAAAGAATTATACCTATTTCATATGCTGGAAGGAGGAAAGGTGTAATTGGAAAAACTGGAGTCGGTAGTTCTCATTTGCCTATAAAAGTAAATCAAGCTGGTGTAATCCCTATTATATTCGCAGTTTCACTAGTTACAATGCCAACTATTGCAGGTCAATACATGGCGGGACAAAGTAATGAAAAAATGCATGAAATAGGAACTACAATTTTGACTTTATTTCAAAATAATTGGTTTCATGGAGGATTATATTTCTTTTTAGTTGTGTTATTTACTTATTTTTATACTGCAGTTATTTTTGATCCAGAAAAGGTTGCAAAAAATTTACAAAGTCAAGGAGGTTATATACAAGGAGTTAGGCCAGGTCATGAAACAGAGGAATATATTGGAAAAGTATCAACTAGATTAACATTAGCGGGAGCTGTATTTTTAGGAATAATTGCAATTTTACCAATTCTTGTGCAATCTGTGATTGGAGGATCAAATCTTATAACTGTTGGTGGGACAAGTATTTTGATTGTGGTTTCTGTAGTTATAGAAATGGTTAAACAAATTGATTCTCAACTTGTTATGCATAACTATGATAAATTATAATTTCTAGATATTTGAATGAATTTATGATATTTAATGCAAAAATCATTATTCTCCTTCAGGATTTTGCTTTTCAGTAGTATCTAAGTGTTGTTGAATTTACACTCAGTTAAAATTATTGAGTTGTGTTTTGTATTTTAGATAAGTTCTTGGATAATATAAAAATATCAAAACTAAAAACCAGAAATAACTTTATAATATTATTTTAAATAATTCATAATTCAATTATGTGTTTTTATAAATGGTATAATTTTAATCTATTTGAATTGTTTTTATGAAAATCATATCAGTAAAAACTAGAAAATTAAATCCACCGAAAGACAATCTTTTTGATGTTTTGGATAATTATTGTCCAATACTAAAAGAAAAAGATGTTTTACTTATTACGTCAAAAATACTTGCTATTCATCAAGGGCTCTGCTTGCCAATTAATTCTATAAAAGATAAGGATGAATTAATCAAAAAAGAGTCTGATTTTTTTATTCCAAGAGAGTGGTGTCCTGGAGAACACGTGATTTTGACACTTAAAAATAATACTCTTATTCCATCTGCTGGTATAGATGAAAGCAATGGAGACGGGTATTATATACTCTGGCCAAAAAATTCTCAAAAAGAAGCAAAAACGATTTGTAATTACCTTAAGAAAAAGTTTTCTATAAAAGATTTAGCTGTGATAATAACTGACAGTCACACTTTCCCAATGCGTTATGGCACAATTGGAATTTCAACAGGATTTTATGGATTAGAACCATTAAAAAACTATATTGACCAAAAAGATATATTTGGTCGTAAAATAAAAATGACGCAAAGTAATGTAATTGATGCTTTGTCTGTAATGGGAGTGTTTGCTATGGGAGAAGGAAATGAGCAAACTCCAATGGCTATAATTCGTGACGCAAATTTTGTTGAGTTTACAGATAAAGAAACTTACAAAAAATTATTAATTCCAGCTAAAGAAGATATTTATTATCCGTTATTAGCTAAATTTTATAAAAAATGACAAATAGCTAAAATTATATAATTTATGAGTGAATGATTTTGCAGACAAACTTCAAAATCCTATAGATATAATTAAAAGGTTTATTTTTTGGCTAAAAGTTGGCGTTTTCTTTCGCTTAAGCAAATTCCAGAGGCTATAGCTACATTTAAACTTTCAAAATTTTTGTTCATT
>JALWEZ010000176.1 GCA_027039165.1 Candidatus Moraniibacteriota bacterium | reverse complement strand
AAAAAATCCAAAATTTAATAAAAATATACCAAAGAAGAAAAGTGTATTTATTATAATTTGTAAAAAATCTGTAAAACCATTTTTGTAATATCTTTGAACTATTCTTCCATTTATTGTTTTTGAGTTTTTCTCTATTATTTCAATTGTAACTTTTTGAAAACGCAATAAATTAAGAATCTTTTGAAAGATTACACCAGATTCATTGCTAGAACTAATAAGTTTAACCTTTCTACATCCCTCATGATATTTACTAAAACTTATAAAACCGCTTGGCGTTGGAACCCAAGCTTTATAATACACTTTTTTATTTTTATCATGCATATTTATTAAATATATAAACTCAAAACACCTCCAGATACTATATTAAACTCAAGTTTCAAATTATCAATGCTTAACTTTTATATTATACAAAACTTTACTACCTATTTCATTATTTACTTTATCTATTAATTTCCCTCTATTTAACCAAATTTCTTGAGCCCATAGGGATTGCCCAAATGAAACAAAAATAGTATTTTTCTCGTAATATTCTGGGATGATATTTTTCACGCCTTGATTTCCATATTCCTGCTTAATTATTTTTGAAAATATATGAAAAATAGTTTTATCATCTATGTGGAAAACTTTCTTTTTCTGTGCATATCTTTTACTTAAAAGTGACTGAATATCTTTCATTTCACTAGCTCTTAACTGGCATAACTATATAAGTATAATCCCTACTAACGTCAATCCCATCCATTCCACGAAAAATTATAGGAGACGCTTTACTATTTATTCCAATAAAAATTTCTTCTTTATCAATATTTTGTAATCCATCTAATACATATTTTGGATTCAATACAATGTTTTGATCTTCTCCTTCTATGTTTGCAGAAACTTCTGCTTTTCACCACCTCTCTCTCCTGCATCAGTAGTAATTTTTATTTTATTATTACTAATCTCAAAAACAACATCTTGATTTTCTTGGCTTGCAAACACAAGCATTATTTTCATTGCCTCTACTAAATCCTTCTTCTTTAATTTTATATTAGTGTTAGTTGAAGTGGGTATAATCTGTGTATAATCTGGATAAACACCATCAATTAATCTAGCTGTAACATTCGTATTCCCAAATCGTAAGAAAAAATGACTATCCTCCACCGAACACAAAATATCTTCTGAAGAAGAAATCTTATTTATATAATTTGATAATTTTTGCGGTATTATTACACTTTTATTACTAAATAATTCTTCATTACTAGAAATAATTTTTTGAGAATTAATTTTTGACTCACCTAATCTAAAACTATCCGTTGCAGCAAAGCAAATAATATCTTCCTTTTTTTGAAAAATAACTCCTGTTAATTCTGGTCTCATATCATTTGTAGAAGCAAAACTTACAACACTTCTTAAATTTTTCTGAAATTTCTCCAAATCCATTGAGAAAAAAGAATCATTATTCTTTTGTGGTATTATTGGAAATTCACTTGCATCAAGTCCATTAATAGATGTTTTAGAGGAACCGCATTGTAATGAAAGGATGTTGCTTTCTGAACTTATAAACACATTATCATTACCTGAAATCGCATTCAAAAACCCTTGTAATATATTTGGTGTGATAACAATACTTCCTTCTTCTTCAACTTTAGCAATAACTTGAGTTATTACACCGATTTCTAAATTAGTTGCTGAAAAAAATAAAATCCCTTCCTTTGCTTCAATGAGTATATTTTCTAATATAGGTAAAGAAATATTCCCCTTAGCTATTCCTTCTATTTTTTTAAGTCCATCTTTGAGATGTTCTAGTGTGCATGTAATTTTCATAAACGTGTAATTATTGTTATATATATTATATTAATATAAAACTATTATTAATACTACTGTGTGGAAAAGTTTAAAAATAGTATTTTATCAATGATAGAGCCACTTTTTATTTTTTCTTTCTGTGGATTAATTGAGATATTAATTTGAATAACTTTTGAATTCTGAGATGATACAATAGTTATTCACAAATCCAACTTTTTATTCACAAGTTATTATTTAATTATACATATTAAAACACATGTTTTACACATAATCTTCATTAGCTAAATGTTAATAATCTGTTTAAAAAAATGTGTATTTGTGTAAAAAGTTAAATAAAACTAGGATTTGTATATTTTTTCTACTAAATAATCCAATTCTTCATTAAACTTTGGATTTGTTTTCCTTAAATTAGCAATTTTTTCATATGAATGCAATGCTGTTGTGTGGTCTCTGCCACCAAAATATTTACCTATCCCAGGATAAGACATGGCAAGTTCAGAGCGCATAAGATACATGCAAACTTGACGAGGGTGAACAATAGTCTTTTTTCTTGCTTTACTCATAATCTCTTCTTTGGATATTTCATAAAAATCCAAAATTACATTTAAAATATCACTAGCTTGTACCCCTTTCTTTTGATTACTCTCGATAAGTTCTGCAAGAGAACTTTTTATAAACTGCATAGTAGGTTCTTTCTTTTGTAAATCACAAAGAGCTATTATTCTATTAAGTGCCCCCTCAAGCTCTCTAACATTATTTTTTATATTTTCAGCTATAAATTGTATAGAATCATCACTTATATAAAAATTACTTTGTAGAGCTTTTTCTTTGAGAATTGCGATTCTAGTTTCTAAATCAGGAGAGCCAATATCTACTATCATTCCACCTTCAAAACGTGATCTCAACCGATCGCTTAATGTATTTATTGCTTTTGGAGGTCTATCACTAGAAATTACTATTTGCTTATCTTCTTGATATAGTGCATTAAATATGTGAAAAAATTCTTGTTGAGTTTTTTCTTTACCAGAGAGAAATTGCACGTCATCTATGATTAATAAATCTATTTTTTTATATTGTTCTTTAAATTTCGCGGCTGTTCCATTTTTTATGGAATTTATAAGTTCCGTTGTGAATTTTTCAGATGTTGTGTATAAAACGTGTTGTTTAGGATCTTTTGACACAATAGCATTCCCAATTGATTGAAGTAGATGAGTTTTGCCAAGTCCAACATTTCCATAAATAAATAGTGGATTATATACTCTTCCAATGTTTTCACTAACAGCAACACAGGCAGCTTTTGCTAATTCATTATACTCACCAACAATAAAAGTATCAAATCTATATCGACTATTTAAATTATTTTTTGAGGAAGAAATATTTATAGAATTTCTAGTAGTATTAGCTTCAGTTTGCTGTGTAAAAGTTGTGGATTTATTAGTTTCGAGCTTAGGAGAGGCATCGTTTTGCTGAATATTTTTGTTTTTGTCGTTAGACAAAACCGAACAGCTTATACTGGAGATAGAAGGATCTACTTCTCTAAGAGCTTTTAGAATATAATTTTGGTATTTGTTTTCTAGCCATTCTTTTGCAAATCCATTTGGCACACCTATAACTACATGATTGTTTATATGAGAAACAATGCATGTATTTTTGAACCAAGTACTAAAATTTGCTTTAGATATGGATAATTCAATTGTTGTAAGGGATTTCTCCCATAAATTTTCATGCGTCATAAATATTTAAATAAGTATCTGGGAAAAAGTTATGTAAAGAGATTATAACATAAGAATTATAAAATAAAATAACAATATAGTATATAAACTGTTTATAATCTGTGGATTAGTGTAGAATAAGAGCTGTGGATATGTGTATATGTGGATAAAATAAAATAATTATTGAGATAAATATACACACGATAAAGTAGCTGTGTATATAAATTATTTATACTTATGCACATGCTCTTAATATTTAATATAGCACTTTTTTTAGATGACGAACAGGGCTAGAGTTTAATTAAGCTAATTTTGTTATGTAATTGTAAACTTAATTAAAATTTGACTTATTTTATGTATTTTGTTATAATACTTAGGTAAAAAATATCGACATCTATATGAAAATGACATATCAACCAAGTAGAAAAAAAAGGAGCGGGCATGGGTTTTTGTCGCGTATGAAAACAAAGTCTGGTGCAGCTGTTATTGCTAAAAGAAGGCAAAAAGGTCGCGCAAAACTAACTGTGTAGTTTTAAAATATGTTCAAAAAACGTAATCGTTTACGAAAAACAAAGGATATTTCCAATGTCTTTAAATACGGAAAAAGAAATGTCGCGCCGCATGGCGTGTTTTTTGTATATAATGAGAATGTAAAAAATGAAAATACGAGATTTGCAGTAATTATTGGAAAAAAATTTTCAAGCATAGCAGTTAAACGAAATAAAATAAAACGAATTATAAGAGCTGTAATAAGTTCTTCGGATTATCACAATGCCAAATGTGATATTGTGGTGGGTTATACAAAAAGAAATAAAATGTTATTATATAAAGAAGTAAAAGAAGATATTGATTTTTTAATCAATAAAATTAATTGTTAAAAGTAAAAGAAATGAAAGAATTTTTTGGAGTTATAGTTTATGATCCTATTTATAATGCGTTGATTTTTCTCTATAATATTATGTGGAGTGATTTAGGAATTGCTATTGTAGTACTTACTATAATTATAAAGGTTGCATTACTTAGTATGTCAAAAAAACAAATTTCTTCACAAAAAGAAATGCAAGAGATTCAACCGCTTATAAAAAAACTTCAGACTAAGTACAAGGATAATAAAGAAGAGCTTGCAAAAAAAACCATGGAGTTATATAAGAAGCACAAAATTAATCCAGCTGCAGGTTGCTTTCCTTTGGTAGTTCAAATGATTGTTTTTATAACTTTGTATAGAGTTTTCTTAAATCTTTTAAAAAATGATAGCGCTAATGTTAGAGAGGATTTGTTGTACTCAGTTGTGCCACACATAAATCATGTTAATGATATGGCATTTGGTTTTTTAAATTTAACAAACCCTAGCCCAGTTCTAGCTATCATTACAGCTATAGCGCAGTATTTTCAGATAAAAATGATGCAAAATAGCAAAAAAGATACTAAAAGGGAGAAGAAAACTAAAACTATAAAAGAATTGTCACAAAAAGGACAAACTCCTTCAATAGAAGATTTCTCTACTATAATGTCAAAACAAATGGTTATTTTTATACCGATAATGACATTGGTCGTAGGATTTTCTTTTCCTGCAGGACTTACATTGTATTGGTTTACTTCAACTGTCTTTATGATTATTCAACAGTGGTTTATTATAAAAAATAAATCGTAATACAGATAAACAGCGTGAGCTATAAATTACTAAAATATTAAGTGATATGAATGAAAAGGAAAAAATTTATGAGATAATAAAAAATATTGTAGAATTATTGGAATTTGAGATAGAAATAGAAATTTCTGAAGAAAGGTGTGAAAGTCTCGTTTTTGTGATAAAATCTCAAGAACACTCTCAATTTTTAATAGGACATCATGGAGCTAACCTATTTGCTTTGGAATATATAGTTCATAATATAGCACGTACAAAAGGAATCGATACTAAATTCACTATAGATGTTAATGAATACAAAAAAGGACGAGAGGCTGTTTTAATTAATAATGCACTGGATACTGCACAAGAAGTTTTGAAAAATAAAAGACCTATAGTACTTCGACCAATGAATGCTTATGAGCGTCGATTAATACATGCAGCGCTCCAAGAAAAAGAAGGAATTACTACAGAAAGTATCGGAGAGAGAGCGCAGAGGAAAGTTGTTATAAAACCTGTGTCAGAAATTAATTAGTAAACTTTACGTTTTAGTAAATTTAAATATGCTAGCAAAAAAAATTACATATAATGTTTTGATTAGCAGTGGTACAAAAATTTTATCTATTGGGATTGCTTTGTATGGAATTAGACTATTAGCACAATATTTAGGACCAGAAGGCTTTGGAAAATATACATTAGTACTAGCTTTTTTTGCTGCATTTAATGCTTTTTCTGATATGGGACTTCATCCTATAGTAACTAGGAAAATTTCCAGAAAAGATTCTAATGAAAGTGAGATATTTAGTAAAGTTTTTACGTTAAGGTTAGTTATATCTTCATTAATTTCCATTTTAGCATCTATTTTTATTTGGTTTTTACCTTATGAATCAGATGTAAAATCTGGAATTTTAATTGCTGGACTAGCTTTTATTTTTGGATCAAGTTATGGTTTATTAAACAGTATATTTCAAAAAAACTTAGCAATGGATAAAGTAGCTCTAGCTGAATTCATAGGAAAAGTTATACAAATGTCCATTATCGTATCTTTGGTAAAATTTGAATTACCTTTTATATATTCAATAATTGCTATTTTTTTGGCCATGATAAATAATTTTACATTAATATTTTTATTTTCACGCAAATATATAAAAATTAAATTAGACTTTGACTTAATTTATTGGAAGGAATTTTTAAGAGAGTCACTTCCTATGGGTATAAGTGCTATTGCTGTATTTCTTTATTTTAAAGTTGATGCAATTCTTTTGTCCTTTTTACAAAATTCTTTTGTAGTTGGAATTTATGGGACTGCATACAAAATAATCGAAACAATGATTTTTTTTCCAGGCATGGTAGTTGGTTTGGTGTATCCATTATTTTCTCGTTATATCTTTGATGAAAAGGATAAGTTCTTAAAAGTAGCTAATACAACAATTAAATTTTTTGCATTAATTTGTATACCACTAGTAGTTTTAGTTCAGTTTTTTGCAAAGGATATTATATACATAATAGGTGGGGATGCTTATGCTTTATCCGTACCACTTCTAAAAATTTTAATTTTCGCTTTGGCTAGTATATTTTTTGGTAATTTGTTTACTAGCATTCTACTTGCAGCAAATTTACAAAAAAAATTAATGATTATATTATTATCTGCAGCATTTGGAAACATCTTGCTGAATTTTTTGTTAATTCCAATATATTCTTATACAGGCGCTGCTATTGTTTCAGTAATTACAGAAATATTCGTTGCTATTACTGCATTTTTAATTGCTATAAAGAAAACACCTCTTAGGTTTAATTTTAATTTTTTATTGTTTGTAATAATAGCTGTTATTTTGATGTACACTACGTTTTCAGTGCTTAATTTTAATAACTATATAAATGCAGTTATAGTACTTTTTTTGTATATTATACTTATTTTTGGCTTAAAGGTTTTTTCAATTAATGATCTTAAAAGTCTACTTAACAAAAATTAAATTACAACTTTTTGCTTGTTTGAGTTATAATAATATACATGATTGATTTAAAAGAAAAAATAATTATTGTAATAGTTCATTTTAATAGTTGTGGACAACTTTTAGATTGTGTGGAAAACTTCACAAAAAATAGAAATAATGATATTTTAATAGTTGACAATGCTTCAACGGATGGAACTCTCGAAAAATGTGAAGAAAAATATAAAGAATTATCTTATATTAAAAATTCAAAGAATTTGGGTTTTGCTACTGGGGCAAACATTGGCACAAAAGAAGCATTAAAATTAGGTGCAACCCACGTTTTATTATGTAATCCAGATGCAGTTGTAGAAAAAAAATGCGTTGATGAGTTAGTTAGAGAATCTAATAAGAATATTGGCGTGTATTCTCCCATTATATTTCATAAAAGAGATAATTCAATATGGTTTTCAGGTGGAGTGATAAATTATATAAGACAATTTGCAACTCATAAAAATCTCTCAAAAATTCTTCAAAAACCGTACCAAAGTGATTATATATCTGGATGTGTTATGCTTATAAATAAAGAAGTATTTGAGAGTGTAGGATTTTTTGATGAAGACTTTTTCCTTTATTACGAAGATGCAGATTTTTCTCTTCGAGCTCAAAAGAAAGGTTTTTGTACAAAAATTGTGCCAAGTGCAGTTGCTTTTCATGATGAGCAGTCTGAAAAAATGGGAGATAAGAAAATATATTTTTTGGTACTTGCAGGACTTATTTTTTTTCAAAAAAATACACCATTATACTTAAGACCTTGGTGGCTTTTTTATACAAATATTAGGTTAATTAATGCTTTTTTAAGGTTTAAATTAAATAAAAAGCATGCAGATGCGGTTTGGAAAGCGTTTAAAGAATATAAGAATAAAAATGGCAAAAAAACAAATATCATTTCTAATAGTTAACTATAATTCAAAGAATGTTTTGGAAAGATGTTTAAGTGATATAAAAAAAATATCCAAAAAATATTCTTATGAGATAATTGTAGCAAATAATGATAAAGAAAAATTGATATTAAGAGATAAATCTGTAAAAGTTATAAACAACAGAGATAATTTAGGTTTTGGAAAAGCGAATAATATACTAGCAAACGTTGCTAGTGGAGAAGTTTTTGTATTTCTAAATCCAGATACGCATTCATTTAATGAAAACTTTTGTGATATTATAAATTTATTAAATAAAGATGATGGTATAGTTGCTCCAAGTATTTTAAATAATAAAGGAAAAGTTGAAAAATGGTCTTATGGAGAAACTGTTTCACTTCTAACTATCATAAAAAATAATATATTTGGATTTAGAGACTTTTGTTATTTAAGAGAAAAATGTAGTGTTGGATGGGTCAGTGGTGCTGTTTTTTGTATAAAAGCAAAATTATTTAATGAAATTGGTGGTTTTGATGAAAATTTTTTTCTTTATTATGAAGATGTGGATTTGTGTAGACGAGTAAAAAAAGCTGGATTTAAAATAATAAAGACAGCAAAATTTAAAGTGAGACATGTAGGAGGATCGAGTATGAGTAAAAAAAGTTTACAAAAAAAATATTATTACAGCAGTCAGTATTTGTATATAAAAAAACACTATAGTAAATTAAGTGCTATTTTTTTGAAAATTATTAGAAAATTAACGCATAATGC
>JALWEZ010000175.1 GCA_027039165.1 Candidatus Moraniibacteriota bacterium | reverse complement strand
CACTTATTGTTTACACCTACAAAACTAAATAGTTGGATAATTACAAATCTAATACCAAAAAACAAAAAAGTTATCCAAACAATAGCCACAGTAAGAGATGATAATTATTCAAAAGAAGAGCTGAGAAAAATTTATTTCGCAGATACACTTGTAACTTATTCTAAATTTGCCAAAAAAAAGGTTGGCGAAATTTTTAAAAATAACTCTAAAAAAAATATTTTGCAAATTTATCCAGGTATAAATCTTGCTAAATTTGTGCCAGGAGAAAAAGATAAAAATTTACTTTCTAAATGGTCAATAGAGAAAAATCATGTTATTATTGCATATGCTGGTGAGTTTGTAAGACTTGGTGCTACTGATTTAATAGTTGATACTTTTATAGACATTTGGAAAGAAAAGAAAAATCACCATTTGAGATATTTGTGTGCTTGTAGGATTAAAAATAAAGCCGATTTAGAAAAAAAACAAGAAGTAATTGAAAAATTTAAGAAAGCTGGATATCTGGATAAAGTGATATTTAGCGATACTTTTGCTGATATGAATGCTCTTTATAATGTAAGTGATATTATGATTTTTCCAGTTACTCAGATGAAAGGTAAGTTTGATGTTCCACTTGCTATGATTGAGCCATATGCTTGCAAAAAACCAGTAATTGCGTCAGATTTGCCAATTTTTGAAGAATTTTCTTCAAAAGAGATAAATGTTATAATTAAAAATGGAGATAAGAATGAGTTAAAAGAAGCAATTTTAGGACTCGCTAAGGATACTAAAAAACGGAAAGAGTTAGGGGAAAATTCTTATGAATTTGTGCACAAGACTTTTAATATATCAGAGATAGCTAAAAAATATACGAAATTATATGACAAATTACAAAAAAAACATTAAAAAAATAGCCAAACACAGAAGTGAATTTAAGACTGATAAGATGAGGGTTCCTGCTAATTTTTTTATGGCAGAGAATTTATTTCCTAAAGAAGAGACATTTAAGCAAGTGGAAAGCATTGCTTGTAATGATTGTCTTTTTCACGCTAGTGCAGCGTTGCCTGACGTTATGTCAAAGCCTGGTAGGAAAAATGCTTCTGGTACGACTATAGTAAGCAAAGATTATCTGCTACCTCAAGTTAATGATTCTGATCCAAATTGTGGTATGAGACTTGTAAAAACTAATCTTTCAGAAGACAATATTTCTGAGCAAGATTTGGATAAATTATTTAAAGAATTAGTTTATAAAGTTCCTACAAAGACATTGGTTGGCACAAAAGTTCCTTATGATGTTATCGTTGATTTATGTAGAGGTGGGACAAAAGCTCTAATTAAACATTTAAACATACAAACCAAAAATGAATTAGAAAATTCTCAAGGAAATGGAAATTATTTTGGAAAAGAAATTTCAAAGCAAGAATTGTTCGATGCTATTCCTAAGTTGTATTTGCATTTTGCTCAATTTAGACTTGGTTTAATTGGTGCGGCTGGAAATCATTTTTTGGATCTTATGAAGGTAACTGAAATAGTAGAACCAGAAATTGCAAAGAAATTTGGTCTAAAAAAAGGTCAGTATTTATTTATGGTGCACACTGGTTCTGGAATTTTGGGTCAATATACAATGTATACTTATACTGCCAAAAAACGAGAACATCTTTCTCAGTCAATAATGGTAAGACTTGGACAACTAACATTTAAAACTACCAAAAAAGAAGTTTACAAAAAAATTAGTAAGGCTATTAAAAAACATATGAGTGGTGATGAATCACTTTTGAAATACAGAGCTGATAGTGATGAGGGTGAGCTTTATATGACCGCAAGGAACGCTGCTAGTAATTTTGGAGTAGCCAACAGAGCAACAATAATACACAATATCTCAGAAACTATTAAAAAAGTTTTGGATCGTGATCCTCAGATGGATTTACTGTACGATTTGCCTCATATATCCATAGAAAAAGAAAATCATTTTGGTCAAGATGTTTGGGTTCATAGAAATAATACTTCTAGGGCTTTTGGTCCTAGCAAAATGCAACATCATCCACTTTTTAAAGAAACAGGGGAGCCGGTATTTATACCATCATCAATGGGTACAGATGCTTATATTTGTGTAGGAACTGATAAAAATACAGAAAGTTTTTTTAGTGCACCTCATGGAACAGGAAAAGGTGTAAAGGTTTCTGAGAGCGATGTGCCAAAAAACAGAGAAGAACTTATGAAGAAGATGAAAGGGAAGGGTGTTAAATTATACAATGCTCAATCTTCTAGAACCATAGAACAAGATTCTTCTCAATATAAAGATGTCTCTAGTGTAATGGAGGGGGTGGAAGATAATGGAATAGCAAAAGTTATAGCAAAAATGAAGCCAGTTAGCGTAATAATGTACTAAATTTATGAGTCTAAGCATTATAACTTTATCTGGAGTTGATGGAAGTGGCAAATCAACACAAGTTAATTTACTCAAAGATTATTTGGTGTCAAATGGACAAAAAGTTTATTATTTTCATGCAATTGCTTTTTCTCTAGCTAATAGAAACAAAAATTTTGTGCCTGGTAAAACTAGAGCTGTAACTAAGGCTTCTTGGGTAAAAATTCAACTTAGAAAAATTGTTTTATTGATAGATTTAGTGAGATTTTATTTTTTTAAAAAGAAATTAGAAAAGGAAAATTATACTTATATTTTATCAGACAGATATTTTTATGATACTTTGGTAAATATATTGTATCTATCAAATAAAAAAAAGTATTATTCATTTTGTTTAGAATTTATAAAAATTTTTATAAAAAAACCTGATTTTGCTTTTTATATGGATGTACCTAGCG
>JALWEZ010000174.1 GCA_027039165.1 Candidatus Moraniibacteriota bacterium | reverse complement strand
ATTCATAATGGCTTTTTTATCTTTTTCTTTTTTTGCAAAAAACAGATACATAACTTCAGCTCCAAAATCGTATCTATCCAGGATTACATAAATGGTGAGCACGGTAATTAGTGCGATGTTACAAAATAATTTCATGATTTTTTAAAAAAACACATCATCTTCGAAGAAATGTGTTTTCATATAATAAATTTTACCTTTTACTCCATTGTGGTCGCCTACGTGCTTTCCTAAGTCCTGGTTTCTTACGTTCAACAACTCTTGAATCTCTTGTAAGTAGTCCACTGGATTTAAGAATCGGTCTCAAGTCTTCATCTATTTTTGTAAGAGCTCTAGCAATACCAAGTCTTATAGCCTGAGCTTGACCAGAAAGTCCTCCTCCTTTTACTAATACTGAAACAGCAATCTTTCCTTCTGAACCTGTAAGTATTATAGGTTCTTTGAAAAAATCCCATTCATGCGAAGTTGGAAAATATTCATTCATAACTTTTCCATTTACTATATAATCCTTATCAGTTGCTTTATCTTTATTATAAATTCTCACTTGAGCAACCGCGGTCTTTCTTCTACCAACTGCATAAACATATTTTCCCTCAAAAGGAACCTTAAAACCTTTAACTTTTTTCGCTTCAGCTTTTGATGCGACTACTGTCTTTTTCGCCGCTTTTTTTGTTGTTTTTATTGTAGCCATATTATTTTAAATCTATTTCCTTTCTTCATTAATTACATATTTATGATTATCATCTGCAAACACATGTAAATGTGTCATCATAACTTTTGCAAGCTTATTACTAGGAAGCATACCTTTTACAGCATGTTCTATAATCCAAGTTGAATCCTTTTTTCTTTGATCACTTACGTTAATTTCCTTTATACCCCCACTATATCCAGTGTGATGATAATATTTTTTATCTTTTTCTTTTGCACCCGTTAAAACTACTTTATCAGAGTTTATAACTACTACTCTAGCTCCATTATCAACATTTGGAGCATAATCTACACGATCCTTACCACTAAGAACCTGTGCTATTTCTGATGATAAGCGTCCTAACACTTTTCCATCTGCATCAAAAAGAATTGTTTTTTGTTCCATGAAATTCTATAAATAATAATTATATTTAGCAAAACTAGTTCTTCACTAATTCATCTGAACTCTTTTTATCCACAAGTTCAATTATTGCTATTCGTGCTCCATCGCTTTTTCTGGGAGCAAGTTTCACAACACGAGAAAATCCACTCACACGCTTACCTGCACGCGGAACTAATTCATCTCTTAATTTTTTAATCGCCTTAACTGGCAATTTTCCCTCCAATTTTCTATAAGCTTCCATCTTAGAATTTTCAGAATCCACTGTACGTAAAACTAAAGTAAATAACTTATCAATAGCAGATTTCAATTCTTTAGCTTTTGCTTCAGTAGTTTCTATTCTTTCATAGATTATCAAACTACCAAGCATAGTTTTAATTAAAGCATTTCTTTGTGAGCGTACTCGTCCAAATTGTCGCCCCGTTTTTCTGTGTTTCATAATTTTTTTGATTAATTCTATAAATTAACTATTCACTAGCTTTTTCCGAATTCTCAGTAACTCTTTTTAAAGCATTAAATTGATTAGCTAAGATATCAACAGCATTATAAAAAGCATCTTCTGGGGATATGGTTCCATCGGTTAATATATGTAATAAAACTTTTTCATAATCTGTTTGTTTACCAACTCGCATATTTTCAACATCAAAGTTCACGCGTTTCATAGGTGTATATACAGCATCTATAGCTATAGCTCCTAATTCAATATTCTCTCTATTTTGTTGATCTATAGGTACATAACCCATTCCTTTTTCTACAACCATACTCATCTCAAATTCTACTTTATTATCAGTGATTGTCGCAATTTCTTGAGTAGAATCAATAATTTCAACATTTGAATCAGGTTCAATATCTGCTGTAGTTACCACACCTTCACCTTTCTTTTTGAGTTGCAATGTTACTGGTTCATCTGTGAAGAGGCGCAGTTTTAATTTTTTCATGTTTAACACTATTTGAACAACATCCTCTTTTATCCCATCTATAACTGCAAATTCATGAGTTGTACCCTTTATTTTTATAGATGTAACTGCAAAACCACTCAGAGATGATAGCAATACTCTACGAAGAGAATTTCCAAGTGTTGTACCATATCCAGGATAACATCCTAGTATTTCAACAGTTCCTTCATATTTATCTTTTTGTGTATATTTAACTTCTTTTGGAAGAACGATATTTGACATATAATTTTAAATTAATAAATGAATAGAAATACTATTTTGAGAAAAACTCTACAATTACAGCAGCGTCTATATTCGCTTCAAAATCTTCTTTTTTTGGTTTAGCTATAACTTTTCCTACATTTTTCTTTGCATCCACAGACAACCAAGATGGAGTAGTTCTCTTTGACGGCTTTATTTCTTTTAAATTTCTAAAATATCCATTATCTTTCTTTGTAGGATTAATAGTAATTTCATCCCCAATCTTAACCTCATAAGAAGGTATTGTCATCTTCTTTCCATTAACTAAAAACATTCCATGATTAACAGCCTGTCTAGCTTGAGGTCTATTAACTGCGAAACCTAACCGATATATAACATTATCCATTCTCTGTTCTAGTCTAGCAAGGAAATTGTCACCAACAATTCCTTCTAAATTTTTTATATCTTCGTAATGCTTTCTAAATTGCTTTTCTAAGATACCATAAGTAAACTTGGTTTTCTGTTTCATAGTAAGTTGCTTTCCATACTCACTTTGATTAGAAGCAAATCTTTGACCATGCATTCCTGGTTTATATCCTTTCTTTGATAAAAGTGCTGAATATTTATCATTACCATAAATATTTTCACCAAAACGACGACATATTTTTCCTTTTGGTCCTCTAAATCTTGCCATAAATAAATTTTTTAAATAAATATTAACTACTAAACACGACGAGGCTTTTTCCTACGACATCCATTGTGTGGAATCGGTGTAGTATCTTTTATAAGAGTTATACTAAATCCTTGTGAAGCAAATGTTCTCATTGCTGAATCACGACCATTCCCCACTCCCTTTACAAAAACTTGCAATTCTTTTACACCATGTTTCGCAATTTTTTCAATCACATCATTTGCAACTTGACTAGACGCATAAGGAGTTGATTTTTTTGCTCCTTTGAAACCCATAAGACCAGCACTAGACCATCCCAACACATCTCCATTTAAATCTGTTACTGTAACTATAGTATTATTATAAGTTGCGTTTATTCTTACTTGAGCCTTATTAACTTGCCTCTTACCTCTTTTTTTCCTTGAGATAGTGGAATTAGTATTTTTTTCTTCTATTTTTTTCTCTTCACTCATATTTTTTACAATTATACAAAATTAATTATGTTTTCGTGATAGCTACTCGACCAGAGCCCATTGTAACACGTTTATTTCCACGCACAGTTCTACTATTTGTCTTTGTCCTTTGACCTCTTACTGGCATCTTTTTCTTGTGCCTTAAACCTCTATAGCACCCTATATCTTCGAGTCTTTTTATCTCCATTTTAACTTTGTGTCTAAGTTCACCTTCGACTACATATTTTTTTTCTATAATTTCCCTTATTCTTTGTGCATCTTTATCTGAAATATCTTTTGTTCTAATATTTTCATCAATACCCAGATTTTCTAATATCTTTTTACTTGTTGAATCACCTATTCCATATATGTAAGTTAATGAAATAACTATTCGTTTTTCATCTGGAATATTTACTCCTGAAATTCTAATCATAATTTAAAATTTTTAATTATTGCTTTATTAACCTTGTCGTTGTTTATGTTTTTTATTCTTACAAATAACACGCACAACACCTTTTCTACGAATCACTCTACAATCTCTACAGATTGGTTTAACTGATGCTCTTACTTTCATCTTCTTAAATTTAAATAATTACAGTCTCTTTATTATCCTACCTTTAGATAAATCATAAGGAGTCATTTCTATTATAACTTTATCTCCTGGTAATAATCTTATATAATGCACCCTCATTCTACCCGAAATATGTGCAAGTACTTCATGCTCATTTTCTAATCTAACCCTAAATGTCGCATTTGGCAATGTTTCTTCGATTGTCCCATTGACTTCCAATGTATCCTTTTTCTTGATTTTTTTGTTAGAATCTTTTTTTTGAATTTTTCCAGTATTCTTTTTTTTTGCCATATAATATTAAATTGTTCATTTTAGTTTTTTTTACAACAAAAAAATTTGAGTAGTTTCCTTCTATATCTTCAATCCTATATCATGCACTTCATCTAATTGGAAACTATTCTCATTTTTTATTATAAACTAAACTATTTAATAAGAATTATAGCAACTCTAAAAAATATGTCAACCCCCAGTCTTGTCCAATGCATAGCAGGTATAATACATAATGTGATTTTTTCGAAAATTGTAATTAGAGGATTTTTGAAATATTTTATAGTAAAGCATGATAGTAGATTGGTTGAGTTTTTAATAACTGATGTTACGCACCAGCATTTCAATAATGGCTTTTATTACGCATTTTGCAAAAAATTAAACATTCAAATAATCTTAAATAAAGGTTAGTACGTAAGGTTAGTTATTAATAACCTATTACACTCTAATTTTACCTCCCCCTGAAAATTATCAATATGTGAATAACTTTGATAATAAACTACAGCAAACCTAAATTTAGGGCTTTTTTACAATAGGATTATCCACCCTTAAAAATCTCATCAGACAGAATCTTATTCAAAAAGCTCTTTCAATTCATCTTTATCCATCTTTCCAAGCCAATTTTCACCAATAGAAACACTTAAATTAGAAAGCTCCTGTTTTGCTTTTATCATTTTATCAATCTTTTCTTCAAAGCTATCTTTGGTAATAAAACGGTAGACTGAAACATTTTTCTTTTGACCAATTCTAAAGGCTCTATCTGTTGCTTGGTTTTCAACTGCTGGATTAAACCATAAATCGTAATGAATAACATGATTTGCTTGTGTAAGATTTAACCCAACCCCACCTGCTTTAAGCGACAAGATAAAAATTTTATATTTTGGATCATTTTGAAAGCTCTCTACTATCTCATCTCGTTTTTTCTTACTTTGAGAACCTTTTAAAAACAGTGGAGTAGTAAGTAATACATCTTCTATCATTCTAACTAATATCTCACCCATCTCTGTATATTGAGTAAATATTAACACTTTTTCATTTCGTTGCAATATAGTCTCTAGTAGTGCTAATAACTGCTGTGCTTTTCCTGATAATTTTGGATCTATTGGACTTTTTTTATCAAAGTTTCTAGGATGATTACAAATTTGCTTAAGAGAAATAATAAGTTTTAATACCAACGCTCCTGTGTCTTCCTCTTCTTGCATTTTCTTAAAACTCTCATCCACCAAACTTTGATAGAGTGCTGCTTGCTCTTTAGTCATAGTAGAATACTCATCAATGATGATTTTTTCAGGTAAATCAGGAGCGATATTTTTATCTGTTTTGAGCCGTCTTAGCATAAACGGAGCTGTAATTTTTCTAAGTTTTTCTATTTTAAGTTTATCTTTTCTTATTTCTATATCTTTGGCATAATTTTTCTGAAAATCTTTGAGAGTTTTTAAATATCTTGGTAAAGTAAAGTCAAAAATACTCCACAATTCAGAGAGATTATTTTCCACAGGTGTCCCACTTAGAGCAATTTTGTATTTGGCTTTAATCGATTTTATCGCCTTGCTTGTTTCTGTGTTGGCATTTTTAATTTTTTGGGCTTCATCAATAATTAAACAGTCAATTTTTTCTTTTTTGAGTTTAGCTAAATCTCTACGTGCTATATCGTAAGTAGTGATAAGTATATCAGTCTCTTTAAATTTTCTTTTTAATCCATAATAAGAGAAAAAACTAAGTGATGGAGCAAATTTCTCTAGCTCATTTTCCCAGTTATTAATAAGTGAAGTTGGTACAATAATAACCACTCGTTTTTTAATAAATCCATTCTCTTTAAGATACAAAATAGTACTAATTGCTTGAATTGTCTTACCAAGCCCCATATCATCTGCCAAAATCGTACCAAAACCATTAAGAAGATTGTTAATATTCCACGAAAACCCTCGCTTTTGATAGAATCTGAGTTGTGCATTTAGTGAACTAGGAACAGGTATATCTTTTGTACGAAACAGTTCATTTATATATGTCTCTAAATCCTTAGTCAAAAAAGCTTCACCGCTAAGCGTAGCATGCAAAACATCAAATTGATCAAGTTCTTTTTTTTGTTTTATTTGAGCAAAAATATTTTTTGCTTCTTCGGGTGAAATAATCACAAAATTATCTTTAAACTCGATAAGTTCTTTACCGCTTTCTACAAGTTTTTCAAATTCACTTAAAGAAATAGTTTGATCACCAATAGCAATTTGCCAATCATATTCTAACATTGAGCGCAAATCAAAAAACGATTGCAAGTTTTTAGCTTTAGAGCTTACTTTAAGAGAAAGTTTTGGTCGCAAAAGATTTTTAAGCTCTTTTGGTAAAATAATGTCTATACCCAAATTAGAAATAATAGTTGAAGTCTTTAGCGCAAATTCCTCTAATTTAGATCTCGAAAGCTCTATCGTATCTTGCTTTAAAAGTTCTCTAGTCTCAGGTAAATAAGTGCTTAAAAAATAAATAAATTTCAAAATTTCCATCTTGTTTAGAGCTACTAAACTTCGATTTAAAAAATACTCTTTATTCTTATTTTGAATTTTGATAGACAAAAAATAATTATCTATTTTATCAATATAAATTTTGTAACGATACTTGCTTTTAACAATGTCAAAAATAGAAAAATAATTATAAACAGAAGAAGCTAAATTCTCATCTTCAAAACCTTTGACTTGAAATTGTTTAGCACAAAAAAAGCTAAGTGATATTTCTGGAGGATTGTTTTTTTGTTTTTTGTGGACAAAATGCATGTTCTTTACAAAATCACTAATAATTGCAGAAAGAGTTACTTCTGTTGAACTTAATTGATCTAAGTATTTTTTCTCATGTCTAACCATCTTAGGAGCTAGTAAACTCAAATTATTAAGCTGTTTTTGTACCTCTGGAATAGAATGAATTAATCTATAAACAACAAAAAAACTCTTTTGATTTTTTACCACAGCAGGGATAAAACTTTTTGATTCTATCATTAAATAAGCTATGCGAAAAAGATAAAAAAGAAAACGATAACTCTCACTTCCACTGTCATCTTCAAATGATACAAAAAGTCTAAAAAGTTCAGTAGTAGAAATAGTCATGGTATCTTTTTGAAATTTGGCATCGGTGCGAGTAAAAAGTTTTTTATAATCACTAAGTAAAGGATTTGTAATTTTAAATTTACTATTATAAACATTGTGATTAAAAATAAATTCAAAATCAGCATCTTGCAAAAGCCTCTCTATGTCTTCAATTTCTTGACTTTGAATTGGTGAGATAATTTGCACTAACTCTCTTGGAACTTTTTTATAAAATTCCTCCATAACTTCTTTGTAATCAATAGACGCAAAAGGCGGGTTTGAAGAAAGCATAGAGAGAATAAAGTTTGAACTATCCCCTAATTTAATAATCTCCAAAGGCTCGTTGCTTATTTCTTGATTTTTATATGAAATTAATGGAAATAGGTATTCTATACTTATCTCATTTTTAATTCCATAATGCTCAATAAGATCAAATCCACGCATAGAAAAAAGTATAAATGGATTTTTATCCATCTCACTAACTGCAATATAATAAAGTCCTGCAATATGCTTACAAGCATAATCATCCCAAAAATCCGGACAAGAACACTTCATCTTAAAATCTTTAAAAAGAGAGATTTTAGCTTTATAAAGAAGATCTAGAAATGATTTAGGTAAACTCCCATTCATAATAGAAGCTAATACAAGTGGATTTTGTTCCAAAATAGTCTCAATTGTTTTTATTTCTTTTTTATTAAAAGGGATAAAATCCATGCTTGTAGCATAATATGGTCTATAATTACCCTCTACTTTTGCTTTAATACGACTACCTTGAACTAAAACATCATAAACCCTACCTGTATTGGCATAAGTTTTACCTCTGCTTAGTCGTCCATAGTCTGTCTTTTGCTCCAAAACCCTCAAAAGCTCCGCTCCCCAAATTGTGCTACCATACTGTTTCCTTGCCATATTTTTTAAAAAATAAACTATAAATATTTTTGTTACTTCTGTATAAATTTTATTAGAATTTGAGCTAAAACATCTACTGATTGATTTGTTGTATCAATTCTCTTTTCATTTAGCAATAGCTGACGCTCGATAATTTCTTTGTTAATTTTTATCGCTATTTCAAAATCACGATAACCACTTGAACGTGTTTCGCCTAAAACTCTAGATTTAAGAACCTCATCATCACTAACTATCAAAGAAAATAGAATATAATTCTCTTGTTGAAAAACATTATGAAGTTCTTTTATACGTTTATCTTCTAAATCAGTTATAATAATATTTTTAAAACCGTGTTTGATATAGTTTTTTACTACAAGTGTAAGATTTTCAAAAGCAATATTCTCTTCTTCTTCATAAGGCACTATTTCATCTCCTTTATTTCGAAATTCTGGAATCCAACCAAACTCAAAGCATGGAGAATTTAACTTTTTTTGTAAAAGTTTTGCTACTGAAGATTTCCCACTACCAGGCGCCCCAGCGATAAAAATTATATCGTAATTATTTTTCATATTTTACTCTCATGGCTATTTGTCTCAATAATTCATTTTCTTTAGGAAAAGACAACAATAATTTTATATTATACTC
>JALWEZ010000173.1 GCA_027039165.1 Candidatus Moraniibacteriota bacterium | reverse complement strand
TTATATAAGAAATAACTTTTTGGTAAGTGAATCATTATTTATATTTATACCTTTAGTGATTATACTTATATTTTATCAAGACACATTGAATTTAAATCCCATTTTTATAATATTTTCATATTTAGATAATGTACCAATAATAGGAAATATGATAGATACGTTAGAAGGCGACGCAAACCTTAATAAGAGTGATTTAGGATATATTTTTCTAAAAATATCCTTTTATCTAACTATATTTACTGAAATTTTTAGATACATAAAGATATATGCATTCAAAAAGAAAGATAAAATGAATTGGAAATCACTTCTTTTTCGTATTATTTTTGTTATAGTTGGTATTACTATTATAGATAGTTTTGCTGGTATTTATATAGCTTTAAATACTGATACTAGTAGCGACTCTAATACAGTTATAAATTTTATAATATTTATAATATTTTGGCTTGCTTCTTCTGTGTCAGCTATTGCATTTTTATTCATTGATTTCATTGCAAAAAATTTTCATAAAATAATCACTATTGTCAAAAACCACATCAAAAACTTATCCAAACAATCTCCTAAAATAATTGCATTACATTCAAAAAAATCATCATCTAAAAATTTTTTCAATAAAAATTAACAAAAAGGTTATTCTATTATCTCTTCCACTTTTACATTTATTACCCCAGTTCCAATAGATGCAATTTTTTTGAAAGATGTTTTACTTAAGTCTATTATGCGATCATCCACAAAAGGACCTCTGTCGTTTATAGTAACTATAACGCTTTTACCATTTAGTTTATTTGTGACTTTTACTCTACTACCTATTGGGAGGTATCTGTGTGCTGCACAATTACAATCTTTATAAGAGTACCAACTAGC
The DNA here is from genome assembly GCA_027039165.1 of Candidatus Moraniibacteriota bacterium. GTDB lineage: Bacteria > Patescibacteriota > Minisyncoccia > Moranbacterales > JALWEZ01. The sequence continues at coordinate 8,013 of JALWEZ010000173.1, read as the reverse complement.
ATTTCCCTCATGTAATTTTCCTAATTTATACGTTCCAATTAATGTTATTTGATTTATCGGTTCTTTTATAATTTCTTTTGCAATAATTTTTTTTTCAAATTCAGTGCCGTTGTGATAAACAACATTATAAGTAATTTTTTCTTTTCCTAATTCACCTTCTTTTATAATTCTTTTGTAACCAAGTTGTCTATTTTTATCTTTTTTTGTGATTTTTTTAAATTCAATAATTTCATTTTCTACTTCTGTTTTGTGAGTTACATTTATTATTTCAATTTTTGTGTCATTTTTAATTAAAGAGTCTAGATTTTTTGATATAATATCGTTTTCATCATAAACTATATTGTTTTCAACTAAAGCTTCTTTCAAAGTTTTTCTACCAAAAATATCAATTTTTGTCTCTTTACCATTTTTTAACACAGTTAATTTTTTATATCTCTTGATGGTAATTTTTACCTCATCTTTTACATCTTGACTACAGTTTGGTGAAATTTTATCTTTCTCATTGATTTTAATTTTTGCTCTATCCAAAATTTCACACACAGTCCCTGGTCTTGTATGCAAAATAACCTTGTTTACTCCATCATCTGTCACTTGCACTCTAGCTATAGTATAAATTTTATTCCACCAAAAAAATATCCAGGCACTGATTATAAATAAAAAAATAAAGAAAAAAAACATCTTTTTCATAAACTTTTTTATGATCTTGTTCTAAATTGTATCGCTTCAGCGACATGCATTTTTGATATATTTTTTTCATTAGCTAAATCAGCGATTGTACGAGAAAGCTTTATTATTCTGTGATATGTTCTAGCTGAAAAATCCAACCTTTCTGCAGCATTTCTTAGTAATTCCTTAGAAGAATCATCTAGGCTTGCATATTTTTTGATAATTTGCATATTCATTTCTGAATTAGTTGTTATATCTAAATCTTTAAATCTATCTTCTTGAATTTTACGAGCTTTATTTACTCTTTCTCTGATTTGCTCACTACTTTCTCCACATTGTTCATTTTCTAATTTATTTATATGAATTCTAGGCACCTCTATATGCATATCAATTCTGTCTAGAATTGGACCAGATATTTTTTTTGTATAATTTGAAATCTGCATAGGCGAACAAATACATTCTTTTTCTGTATCTGTAGAGAAACCACATGGACACGGATTCATAGCAGCGACTAACATAAAATGAGCAGGAAATGTTAGTGAACCTTTTGCTCTAGAAATTGTAACTACACCATCCTCTAATGGCTGTCTTAAATTTTCTAATACTCCTCTAGGAAATTCTGCAAACTCATCCAAAAATAAAACGCCTCTATGAGCAAGAGAAATTTCTCCTGGTTTAGGCACGCTACCACCTCCTATAAGTGAGACACCTGAGGCACTGTGGTGAGGTGTTCTAAAAGGTCTCGTAGATATAAGTTCTTGTTTTTTGTTTAATAGTCCTGCAATTGAATAAATTTTGGTAACATCTAAAGCTTCACTAAAAGTAAGTTTTGGTAAAATTGAAATAAAAGTTTTTGCAAGTAAAGTTTTTCCAGATCCAGGAGGTCCATTAAAAAGTATATTGTGCCCTCCAGCTGCAGCGATCTCAAGCGCTCTTTTTGCATGTTCTTGTCCTTTTATATATTTCATATCCAACTCTGTCTCTATATTATTACAAAGTTTTTCTATATCAGGAGCACGCTCTTCTTGAATTAATTCTTGTTTACTTAAATGTTTAACAAGTGAAATCAAGTTACTCACTCCAATAACTCTAAGATCCCCTACGACAGAAGCTTCTTTTGCATTTTCTTTTGGCACATATAATTCTTCTATACCAAGTTCTTTGGCAAATAATGCAATAGGTAGAATTCCATTTATTGATCGTACACTTCCATCAAGAGCAAGCTCACCAACGAACATTTTGTTTTTGCTTTCAAAGTTTAACTGTCCAGTGGCTACCAAAAATCCAATAGCAATTGGAACATCGTAAATTGGACCAGATTTTTGTATATCAGCTGGAGCTAAATTTAAAGTAACTCTTCCAAATTGATGAGGTGGTTTGAATCCACTGTTTTTTACTGCACTACTAACTCTATCTCTAGACTCTTTTACAGCAGTATCCGGTAAACCTACAATTGTAAAATTGTGAAGTGCATTTTTTAATACATCAACTTCTACTTCTACTAAAGCTCCCGAAAGACCTATTGTTGCTGATGAAAAAATTTTTGAAGACATAATTATTTTTTTGAAAAATTTGAATATAAGACAATAACTGCACCGATGAAAATGAGAGTGTCTGCTAAATTAAATACGTTCCATGGAACTATTCTTATATAATCTATCACACATCCGTAAATTAGTCTATCAATTATATTATTTAAACCACCTGTGAGTATAAGAGTATATGCAATTGTTAATTTTAATGAATTTTTGATATTTTTTATAATTAAATACAGTACAAAACTCATTATAATAATCCAAGTTATCCAAAACAAAAAAGTTGGCAAAATTATCCCAAATGAGATTCCATAATTACAAATAGTATCACTTGAATAATTTAAATAAATTATGTAAGTTGCTATTCTTATTACTATAGTTAAACTTATAAATAAAAAAACTCCGTATTTAAGATACTGAAGCTTTTTTTTGTCTTCTGGAATATTTCTAGACATTTGTACTTGCAGCTGGATAAGCTTTTAATCGTTCTATATTAATTTCTTTTCCCGTATTTACATCTATACCATAAGTACCTTCTTCCATTCTTTTTAAAGCATCGTTAATTTTTTCTAATTCTTTTTCTAGATTTGCTTCAACAGCAAGTCTATCTGAATATTCTTCTACTTCATTTGCATTTTCACTTCGCTCAGATCCTAAATCTTCTGGAAAATTAGCCTCAAAAACACCTTCTGAATTTTTGTGAGTAAATTTTTCTAATTCTTTTTGTATTCTGTTTTTATCAGAAACTAGTGTATTTTTTAATTCCTCTAATAAGTCTTTACTAATTGTCATAACTTTCTTTTAATAATCTAACATTGTGTATTATAACAAAAAATACAAAAGAAATCAAAATAAATTAAACTCTGCGACGCAAAAATTTGACAATCAATACCTATCTTGTTAATATTACTTATTACATAACTAGAGATTTCATATGAGCATAACCAAACAAGAACAATTTGAAAAGTTATTAAATTCCAGTAAAAATATTTTAATAGTTCTTCCAGAAAATCCTACCGGCGACGAAATTGGAAGTGCTTTTGGGCTTTCTTTCATCTTAGAAAAAGTTAACTTAAATACAACAATAGCTTTCTATGATCCAAACCATTGCCTTGATTTGTATTCATTTTTACCAACTCCCAAAAATATAATACATTCACTGAGTGGCTCAAGAGATTTTATAATAACATTTAAAACAAATCACAATAAAATAACCAATGTAGAAAGTAAAGAAATAGATAACAAATTAGAAATAAGAGTAACTCCAGAAAAAGGCATTATAGATTCTAGAGATTTTTCTTTTGGGCTCGCTGAATTTCCTTATGATTTAATGATTACATTGGGACTATCCAATAAAGAAAGTTCAGGTTCAATTTACAAAGATATGCCTGATATTTTTTTTGATATCCCTATAGTAAATATTGATAACGATGCCTCTAATGAGAATATAGGACAACTAAATATAGTCAAACTAACCAGTTCTTCTATTTCAGAAGTAGTTTTAAGTTTATTTGAAGAAGAATTTGATAATATTTTGGATTACAATATCGCGCAATGTTTTTTAACAGGTATAACTATTGCAACTAACAGCTTTCGCTCCAAAATGACAACACCCAAAGCACTATCATATGCTGGAAATATGATAGACGCTGGAGCAGATCAACAAAAAATAGTAACTAATCTTTATAAAACTCAAACAATTGGATTTATAAAATTATGGGGCTACGCTTTTAAAAATCTTCAAAAAAGTCCAGATGGTAGTATTATAACAACGACTATTTCAAAAATAAACTTCAAAAAAACTAATACCGGAGTACAATATCTTTCTAATTTAATGGAAAAAATAAAACAAAATCATTTTTCTGGAAAAATATTTGTAATAATTTATGAGTCAGAAAACAGAATAAAAGCTCTAATAGATTCCTCAGAAACTAGAGTTCTAGCAAAGGAGCTAATAACATCTGATTCAGATGTGAATTACATAACACTAGATGTTGATACTGTAGAGTTAGGAAGAGAAAAAATTCTAGAAAAATTAAGCAAATAGTTTCTTTTAACTAAATTATTTTTATCTTACTTAATATGTGTGGTAAAATAAATATACATGATTAATAAAAAACTATGCCACGCGTAATAAAATCACAAGAAAAAAGAAAAAGACGTCACTCTATTGAACTGGAGGATAGGTTAGAAAAATTAAAATCCAAAAGCGAAGAGGAACACGCCGCAAGACTTGCAGAAAATTTAGGACTTCCTTATTTGGATTTGCATATAATTCCTTTAAATGTTGATGATTTATATAAAATCAAAGAGGATATCTCAAGAAAAGCTAGAGCTGCTATAATACATTCAAGTGGAAATCGCATAAAAGTTGCTACATCCAATCCAGAATCAGAAAATTTCTTGGAGTTTGTTTATGACATGGAAGAAAATCTTGGTTATAGTGTTAGTGTCGTAGTAGTCTCACCATCTTCTTTAGAACATGCACTTAGTCAATATGAGAATGTATTCTTATTAGAAACGCTGGATTCTATAAGAATTAATCTAACAGGTGAGGACTTAGAAAAATTCGAACAGGGACTTGGTAGATTACTTGAATTAAATAATAATATTAACACATTACCTACTACTGAGATTTTGGATATAATTTTTGCTGGTGCTGTAGCTTTAAATGCTAGTGATATACATTTTGAACCAGAAACTGATGATGTTAAATTAAGATATAGAGTTGATGGTATATTACGTGATGTAATACATGTTTCATTCAAAATATACAAATTAATAGTCTCTCGCATTAAACTTATGGGGAAAATGCGAATTAATATAAGAGACAAAGCTCAAGATGGACATTTTTCATTTACTGCGCAAAACACAGAGATGGACGTGCGTGTTTCTATAATTCCTGGTAAAAAAGAGGGGATTGTTATGCGTCTTCTAAACAGTAAAGGAATAAGTGTTTCTCTAGATGAATTAGGATTAGAGGGAAAAGCTTTTGACGACGTTTCAAAAAGTATTATAAAAAATACTGGTATGGTTCTAACAACTGGTCCAACTGGTTCTGGTAAAACTACAACTCTATACACAATAATAAATCATATTAAATCTGAGGAGATAAAAATTATAACAATTGAAGATCCTATAGAATATCAATTGGATGGTATAGTTCAAACTGAAATTTCAAAAGACAAAAATTTTACTTTTGCAAAAGGATTAAGAGCTATTGTTAGACAAGACCCTGATGTCATATTAGTTGGTGAGATTCGTGATGATGAGACAGCTGACATTGCAGTAAACGCTGCATTAACTGGACATTTAGTCTTTTCTACACTTCACACAAACAATGCAATAGCAACTGTTGCAAGACTTACTGAACTTGGAGTAAGACCTACATTAATTCCTCCAGCTACTAATTTATTCATGGCTCAAAGACTAGTAAGAAAGCTGTGTTCTTGCAAAGAAGCTTATGTGCCTGCACAAGAAACAAAAGATTCTATAATGAGAATGATAGGACTTATATCACCTAAAGCTAAAATGAATATTCCAAACGAAATAGAATTGCTTTATAGACCTAAGGGATGTGATTTATGTCATGGTACAGGTTACAAAGGACGAATTGGTATTTTTGAAGTTTTTACCATAAGTCCTAGTATAGAAGAGCTCATATTAAATATGGCAAGTGAGACGGAATTAATGAAGACAGCTTTTGAGGAAGGATTTGTTACTATGACTCAAGACGGGGTTATTAAATCATTAAATGGTGTTACTTCCTTGGATGAAATATGGCGCGTTACCTCTGAAGGCGATATAATTGGTGAATTATATGATAAATTAACCTCACAACTACTATCTAGTAATATTTTTATAAGTACCGAAAGTCAAATTTCTGCAAAAGAAAACTCTGATAATACTCAAAACATTTTAGAAAATATACTAAATGCTGAAAATAACAATCTTTTGCAATTAATCTTTGCTTATGGTTTATTACTTGGAAGTAGTGATGTTCACATAGAACCGCAACAAGATGAAGTTTTAATAAGAATGCGTATTGACGGTGTTCTTCAAACAATTGCAACAATACCACTCAAAAGATATCCTATTTTAATAGGAAAAATAAAAGAATTATCCAATATTCAAGTAATGGTTAGACAAGGTGTTTCAGATAGTAGATTTTCAATAACTCAAGAATTAGAAGGGCAAAAAAATAATAGGATGGATGTGCGTGTTTCAATTATTTTAGGTGGCTTTGGAGAAACTGTGGTTATGCGTATACTAAACAGAAAAAATACTTCTCTTAATATAGAAAAACTGGAGTTTAGAGATTATAATATGACTAGAATCATAAAAGAGATAGAGAAACCTCATGGCATGATTCTAAATACTGGTCCAACTGGTTCTGGAAAAACAACAACTCTCTATAGCATACTCAATAGGTTAAATAGACCAAGTGTAAAAATAATAACTGTAGAAGATCCTATAGAATACCAGCTAAATGGCATATTACAAACTCAAATAAATAAAGAAGAGGGTTACACTTTTGCCAAAGCTCTGCGTGCGCTTCTTAGACAAGATCCAGATATATTACTTATTGGTGAAATTCGTGATGAAGAAACCGCAAGTATTGCAGTAGACGCATCTCTGACTGGTCATTTATTACTTTCCACACTTCACACAAATAATGCTGTGGGAGCTATACAAAGACTTATAAACCTTGGTGTACGAACTGACGATATAATAACATCTGTAAATGCCTTTATTGCCCAAAGATTAGTAAGAAAGTTATGTTCTTGTAAAAAAGAAATAATTCCCTCACCAGAAGATATAGAAGTTTTAGAAAGAAATCTAATTAGTATTTCTAAGAAAACTAATATAACTATACCAAAAATTGAAACGTTATATCAAGCGAATGGTTGTAGTAAATGTAATGGAATAGGTTTTAAAGGGCGAAGTGTTATATCTGAAGTTTTTGTAATGGATGATGTATTAAGAAGACTTATCTCTCAAGGCGCAATGCTTTCTGAAATATTAGACGCTGCTATTGCTTCTGGAATGCTAACAATGGAGCAAGACGCCGCATTAAAGGTAGTAGAAGGTGTAACAACTCTAGATGAAGTTCGAAGAGTAACTATGCTTTAATTTATAAGATTTCAAGCTATAACATTTCTTGACCATCTGGCAAAGTTAATTCTCCTTTAATCCTACCATCATTTTTCATTTGCTTTAATTGTTCTATAGTTTTATTACTTAAAGCTGTACAATCTTCAAAATCAACATCTCCATTAAAAACTGTGTTTTGTGGAATTTCTGAGAGAGATGTGCATTCTACAAAACTAACATCTCCATTAAAAAGTGTATTTTGTGGAATTTCTGAGAGAGATGTGCAGCCAGTAAAATCAACATCTCCATTAAAAACTGTGTTTTGTGGAATTTCTGAGAGAGATGTGCAAAATTCAAAATAAGCATATCCATTAAAAACTACATTTCTTGAAATTTTTGTTAAAAATTTACAATCACTGAAATCAGCTCCTCCATTAAAAACTGTGTTTTGTGGAATTTCTGAGAGAGATTTACAACTTTCAAAAGTAATATTTTTATTGAAAATTAAATTTGATGGAATTTTTGTAATTTTTTTCGAATTAAAAAAAACCACCTCCTCCTTAATAAATAAAGGATTTGTTAGATTTTCAAATATTTCTTCATCTCCCTTTTTAAATCCTCTTAGATAAATTCTAGTTTTAGCATTGATATCTTCAGAGGTTTTCGTAATTAATTCACTCTTTTTGATAATTTTAATTTCACTCTTAATACTCTCTAA
>JALWEZ010000172.1 GCA_027039165.1 Candidatus Moraniibacteriota bacterium | reverse complement strand
ATAAAGTATATAAATATAAATAAAAAGAGAAAAGTGAGTCATTGATTTTTAATGATATTTTTTGTATATTATGCATTCTTTAGATAATTAATTGAATATTTGCTGTATTTGAAGTATATATGAAAAAAAATAGAAAAGCATACAAAGCGAGTGAGGGAGATATAGTTTTTAACTACAGAGGTCGTTATATTGCAATACTTGTTTTTTTCTCAATATTATTGCTTTTGATTGTTATTCGCTTGTATAAAATGCAAGTAATTTCTCATGAAAAGTACGTTAAATCTTTGAATAATCATGTTTATAGGAAAGAAATATCACCAAAAAGAGGAGAGATATTTTTTTCGGGTAAGGATGAATTAGAAGTTTATCCTGTTGCTGTAAATCGTACATATTATACAGCATATATAAATCCTCAAGAAGTAAAAGAAAAGCAAAGAGATGAAGTTGCTACAAAAATATCTGAAATCAGTGCTTTAAATATTTCAAAAGAAAAGGTTTCAGAAAAGCTGAATAAAATAAATGATAAATATGAAGTAATTACACATAAAATTACAAAAAAGCAAAAAGAAGATATTGAAAAAAAGAATATTTTAGGATTGAATTTTGAAAAGAAAAAGTTAAGATTTTATCCAGGAGATACTTTGGCGTCTAGTGTAATAGGATTTGTAGGTCAAGGGAAAACTGGCTATCAGGGTAAATATGGAATTGAATCATACTTTGAAAAAGAATTAAGGGGCGTTACAGGTTTTAATAAAAAAGATAAAAAATCTGTCGGTTGGTTTGAGATAAGTGATAATAATTACAATTATCCAAGAAATGGAACTGATTTAAAATTAAGCATTGATTACAATGTACAACAAGAAGTTGAAAAAATTTTGAAAGAAGACACTGAGAAATATGATGCAGAAGAGTCTGGAGTAATTGTTATGAATCCAAAAACTGGAGATGTGATATCTATGGCAAATATTCCGACTTTTTCGCTCAATAACTATAATTTTACCAAGGATATACTTGTATTCAATAATCCAATGGTTAGCTATGAATATGAGCCAGGTTCTGTAATGAAGACAATTACATTAGCAATTGGACTTGATACAAAAAAAATTACTCCATATACTACTTATATAGACAAAGGAGAAATTGATGTAGGCGGTTATAAGATAAAAAATTCAGAAGGTAAAGTTTACGGAGAACAAACCATGACTCAAGTTTTGGAAAAATCTATAAATACAGGTTCTATTTACGTAGAAAGATTGATAGGAAATAAGAAATTTAGAGAGTATCTGGATAGATTTGGTTTTGGTAGAAAAACTGGTATTGAATTACCAACAGAAATTAATGGAAATTTGCGAAATCTTAATAATTTTTATAGAAATACTGAGTTTGATACAGCGTCATTTGGTCATGGAATGACAGCTACTCCTATACAGTTAATAACGGCGTATTCAGCTCTTGCAAATAAGGGAAATATGATGAAACCTCGAATTGTAGTAGAAAAAATCCAAAAAGATATTGATGGTAAAAAAACAGTAAAAAAAGTGGATACTCAGTTTGTGAGAAAAGTTGTTAGTGAAGATGTTAGTAAAAAAATTAGTAAAATGTTAGAAAAAGTTGTGACTGGTGGACATGCAAAGCTTGCAGGGGTTAAGGGTTATAGAGTTGGAGGAAAAACAGGAACTGCTCAAATTGTAAAAAGTAGTGGTTCAGGTTATAAGGATGATGATTTTAAAATAGCAACTTTTATAGGTTATGCTCCTATAGAAGATCCAAAGTTTGTGATACTTGTGAAATACAAAAATCCAAAAAATGCTGAGTGGGCAGCAACTAGTGCTGCACCTACATTTAGTAGGATAGCAAAGTTTTTATTTAATTATTATGGTATAATGCCAACAGAGTCTATTGAAAAATAATTATGAAAGATAAGAAGAGTTCAATTTTGAAAATTTTTAAGAAAAAAATTATACTATATTTTGCAAAAGTTATCATCAAAAAACATAATCCAGAAATAGTAGGAATTGCAGGTTCTACGGACAAATCATTAGTAAGTTCTGTTGCTTCACATGTTTTTGAAAATTCATTTAATACAAGATGTGTACAAAGCAAACAAAACGATGTTGAATTGAATTTTGCTTTTTCTGTGCTTGGAGAAATATTTGAGCAAAGATTTGAAAATTGTATTTTTAGTCTAGTCTTATATTTTTTAAAAGAATTTTTTTCAAAGAAATATCCACGAATTTTAATTTTGCAATACAAAACACAAAAATTAGGAGATATGGATTTATTGTTAAATATTGCAAAACCAAATGTTGTTTTATTTACTAATACAACAGATAAGCCATGTAGTTTTTTTGGAGATAAAAATGATTTTTTGGTAGAAGAATTAAAAATTATAACGTCGGTTAATCCTAATAAACCAAAAGAAAATCAAATCGTTATTTTGAATGAGGATGATAGTTTTGTTCAAAAAATTAAAAAACAAGTAAATTGTTCGATTTATACATATAGTACAAAGAAAAAATCTTCATTTTACGCAACAGGAATTCATTTAAGTGTTCACGAGGATGTTTTGCATGGAATTTCTTTTAAAGTAAATTATGATGGAAATAGTGTGCCAATTAGACTTATGAATGTGATTGCAACAAATAATATTTATTCAATTTTGGGAGCTATTACTCTAGCTTCTGTGTACAAAATTAATATGATAGATATAGCACAAAGATTAAAAAATTACATGCCACCAGTAAGTAGAATGAGATATTTAGATGGTATAAATTATTCAAAAATTATTGATGACACTTACGATAGTTCACTAGAAGCGACTTATAAAGCATTAGAAGCG
>JALWEZ010000171.1 GCA_027039165.1 Candidatus Moraniibacteriota bacterium | reverse complement strand
AACGCACAAAAAATCGTCAATTTCCCGTGCCTCATCCTAGACGATTTCATAAAACCATTTTTAAATTCTTCCAAACAAACCCAAAATATTTTCCACAAAAAATCACATTATGTATTGACCTATTACCTAAATCATGGTAAAAACCGATCAAAAGCACTTTTTATATTAGAGAATATACCAGACATTTTATCACTTGCTCCACCTAAAACAGATCCAAATTTATTATCTCCATGATAACTATCTTCATGATTTATATACCAAAATATTAAACCTATTGAAGTAGTGAAAGACGGGTCATCTACATGATCCATTATACCAACAACCCCTTCCACATTTCCTGTATGCACTGGTAATTGCAATGAGTCCTTTGCATAATCTACAATATCTACCAAATTTGAACCTCCTCCAGTCAATACAATTCCTGCTGGTAACAATCTATCTTTTCCAGCACTTACAAATTCCTCTCTTATTAACATAAATATTTCTTCTAAACGTGCAGTTACTATTTCTATAACATGTTCATGTAAAACTGCACCCTCTTCATTCGCATCAAAAACAGAAAGATCAATTTCACCATTTGGTTTTACATTATTATAACTAGCACTACCATAGGAAATCTTAACATTTTCTGCTATTTCCATAGAAGTTCTCATACCGATTGCTAAATCTTGAGTTATATAATCCGAACCAATTGGTATTATAGATGCGTGATATAATTCTCCGTCTTCAAATATCGCAACAGATGTTGTACTAGCACCTAATATTACCAAAGCTACACCCAACTCCTTTTGTTTTTTGGATAATACAGCCTCTGCTGCAGCAAGTGGTTCTACTACAAATCTTTCTATTACAACATTCGCTCTCTCTATAGCAGCACTTACATTTTTAATATGAGAAATTGGAGCTTCTACTATAAGAGCACTTACCTCGAGTCTTACTCCCTTAAGTCCTATTGGATCTGCAATATTTTTTTGATCATCAAGTCTATATGTTCTAGGTAATACATGAATAATTTCCTTGTTTGTTGGTACAGCAATTGATTCTGCTGCTTTTAGTACTCTATCAATATCATCTTCTGTAACTTCATTATTAGCTCTGCCAACAGCCACCACACCTTTTGTTTCTTGTACAGACACTCCACTTCCACCTATGCTCACAACAGCACTCTTTATTTGAATTCCACTCATAAGTTCTGCTGCATCCACTGCTTCCGAAATAGCTTGTGAAACTACAGCCACATCCACAACTGCACCACGTCTAAGACCATCAGAATGTACATTTCCAACTCCCAAAATTCTTACAACATTATTTTCTCCAATTTCAGCAACAACACATCTAATCATAGATGAGCCGATATCAATACTAGTTATATTTCGTTGATTCATATTTTAACTTTTCGTTCTTTTTGTTTTAAATGCTAAAAATTCTATACAATAACGGTTCCAAAACTATAACTCCAGCAACACCTACACCAATAACTGAAATTAAAACCATTCCTGCGGCAATATCTTTTACAACTTTTGCATACGGATGTTTTTGAGGTTTCAACATATCCACAATTCTCTCAAGTGCAGTATTTGCAAGTTCTGCTGTCAAAATTACTATAATCATTATTATACTAGCAAGCCATCGCCAAACCTCAGCTTTAGTTATTATTAGAAATATAATCACAAGAAATGCCGATATTATCTCTATTTTAAAATTTTTCTCATGTATGAAAGTAAAAGATATTCCTCTAATCGCTGCTTTTACGCTTTTTATAGTACTAGGATACTTCATTTTTGTTTTTTTCTATCTTATCACAAAACTCTGAACTTAACTTTGCTTGCAATGAAAACATATCTTTGCCATGTTTATATCCCAAAAGATGTAAAATTCCATGAGTATAGACATAAGCAAATTCATAAATTACACCTGTATGTTGTATTGTAGCATTTTTTTTGATATCTGACCAACACAACAAAACTTCCCCAAGTATTATTTTATGTTTTGTTTCATTTTCAATGTTTAAATTATCACTATATTCTCCTATAGATATTACATCAGTGGATAAATCTTTTCCTCTATAAGCACTATTAACCCTCTTCATTTCAACTTCATTAATTACTGCAATATCTATGCAAATATTTTTATTCTCTAAATTTTTCGAATACTTAGACTCACTCAATGTTTCTTTAGCTAAATCAACTAAAGATTTTTTGTTAATAGGTATGCCCACAAAATCAATATAATTTAGTTCAGCTTGCACCATATTAAGAAAGTTTTTTACTTAAAATTTTTCTAACTAGAGAGCCGTCTGCATCATCTCCAATCTCTTTCATAAGAGTTCCCATTAATTTTCCCATATCTGTTTTTTGACTAAGTCCTGTATCAGTCATAACTTTTTCTACATTTTTTTCAATTTCCTCTTCACTCATTTGATTTGGCATGTATTTTTCAAGCACTTTCACTTCCTCTTGCTCATTTTCTGCTAATTCTGGACGCCCACCATCTGTGAATTGTTTAATGCTATCTTTTCTTTGTTTTATCGCTCTTTTTACAAGTTTTATAATTTCTGCGTCACTTAAACCATCTTCTCGTTTACCTGCTTTAATTTCTTCATTCTTTATCATACTGTCCAATGTTCTAAGAGTATCCCTTGTCTTTACATCTTTTGCTCTCATTGCAGATTTCAAATCATCTAAAATTTCTTTTTTTAACATATTCCTTTAACTATTTATTATAAGTATATGATACCAGAAAAATCAAAAATCAACAAAAAATTATTAATATCTCATTATAAAATTATTTTTATTTATATACTACTTAATTTTTATATTTTTGACAATTTAATATAGAC
>JALWEZ010000170.1 GCA_027039165.1 Candidatus Moraniibacteriota bacterium | reverse complement strand
TTATATAAGTACAATATTATGAATATAAGCGACATAAACAAAGAGAATTACAAAAGAACAATGACTTGGATAAGGAATGCAGACACAAGGGCTAGTGTAATAATTGCGTTTAATGCGGCGCTAGTTGCTCTTATTGTAACAGAGAATCCTTATACTCATAGGTTTTCTATGGTTTTTAAGGGAAAAGAAGATACACTTTCAGAAATTGCTTTGTATGTAGGAGTTATATTTTTTGCGCTTTTTATAATTTGTTTTATAATCTCAAGTGTAAGTGCTTTCTTTGTAGTTATGATGAACAAGAAAAAGACGACATGTGAGTTAAATGACGTGTTTGATTTCATGAATATAACAGATTTAGAAAGAGCAGAGTACAGAGATAGATTACATGGACTTTCACATAATCAGATTTTACATGCATGGGAAGATCAAACATATTTGGTTTCAGATCTTGCAAGGAGAAAAATGAAATACATAGATGTTGCTTGGAAATTTCTTGCTGGGAGTATATTTTTTGCTGTGGCTTTTGTGGTACTTACTATATTTTTTATTTAAATAAGTTGAATTGCGTATGAAAAAGAATAAACAAGTTTTAGATAGTATTTCAAAGATTTTTGAATTAGCAGATTTTAGTCTTGTAAATAATTATTTTACCCAAAGAAAAAATGCAGGAGTTAAATATTTAAATGAAACAAAAGAAGAAATAGAAGAAACAATTTCAGAAGTAAGGGACAAAAATGCAGTTTATCTAGAAGACGAGTTAGGGGATATTTTTTGGAATTATTTGCAGTCCATAAAGATTTTAGAAAGAGATGGTCAAATAAGAAGCGCAGAGAAAGTTTTTGAAAATTGTTTTAGAAAGTACAGTGAGAGATTGGAAATTATTGATACAAAAGAACATGGAAAATGGAAAGAGGAAAATGGAATAGATAAACCTTCTCCACAGTGGATAGAAGTAAAAAATAAACAAAAAAATCGTCTAAGAAAAGAACATGAGGATTTGTATGGAAAAAATTGACTTTAAGGAAAAGTAGTAATATAATTTAAATACAAGTGCTGATGCGTGATGGGAAAGCGTGGAGTTTGTAGACAATTTGGTGAGGTGTTTACTTTTTAGTAAGACATCAGGTGGAACCGCGGACTTAGTAATAAGCTCGTCCTGATATTTCAAGTTTAATTGAGATGTAAGGATGGGTTTTTTAATTTTAAATAATAATTATTTTGTATGAGTAAAGAAACAACGATGGAGGATATAGTAAGTCTTGCAAAAAGAAGAGGATTTGTGTTTTCTTCTAGTGAAATTTATGGTGGTTTTGCAGCTGTTTATGATTTTGGACCATATGGAACAGAGCTTGCAAAAAATATAAGAGAGTTGTGGTGGAAAGAAATGGTACAAGAAAATGATAATATCGTAGGACTTGATAGTAGTATTTTTATGTCTCCGAGAGTTTGGGAGGCATCTGGTCATGTGGGAGGATTTAGTGACCCTCTAGCAGAATGTAAAAATTGTCACACTAGAGTAAGAGTCGACCACTTGCTGGAAAATGTGGGAGTTTTTGCAGATGAAAAAATGTCTGATGAGGAGATAAATAAACTATTGAGTGAAAATTTAGAAAAAGTATCATGTCCAAAATGCAACAAAAATGACTTCAGTGATGCGAAATCTTTTAATTTACTAGTTAAGTCAAATCTTGGGAATTTTACAGGAGATTGGTCAAAAGAGCCTACATATCTAAGGGGAGAAACTTGTCAGGGAATTCATGTTAATTTCAAAAATGTACTAGACTCTTCTAGGGTGAAAGTGCCTTTTGGAATTGCTCAAATTGGAAAAGCTTTTCGAAATGAGATTACAGCTAGACAGTTTATTTTTCGAAAAAGAGAATTTGAGCAGATGGAAATGCAATATTTCGTGCATCCAGATGATGTAAATAAGGAGTATGAAAATTGGAGAGAAAAAAGATGGAATTTCTATATAAATAAACTTGGTTTCAAAAAAGAAAATTTGAATTGGCATGAGCATGAAAATTTTGCTTTTTATGCAAAGGCAGCTTGGGACATTGAATACAAGTTTCCATTTGGCTTTAAGGAATTAGAAGGAATTCACAACAGAAGTAATCATGATTTATCAACTCACGCAAAGTATTCAGGTGTAAAGCTTGCTTATAGAAATCCGCAAACTGGTGAAGAATTTGTGCCTTGGGTTGTGGAAACTTCTGTGGGAGTAGATAGAATGTTTCTTGCAGTTTTGTGTGAGGCTTATACTCAAGAGAAATTAGAAGACGGAAAGGAGAGAATAGTTCTTAAATTACCATACAAATTAGCTCCAGTAAAAGTTGCTGTATTTCCACTTCTAAAAAACAAAAAAGATTTACAAGAGAAAGCTAGAGAAGTTTTTGATAGTTTGAAATCTAAATATATGTGTGAGTATGATGATAATGGAAATGTAGGAAAAAGATACAGAAGACAAGATGAAATTGGTACTCCGTACTGCGTAACTATTGATTTTGATACTTTAGAAGATTCTAGTGTTACTGTGAGAAATAGAGATACTATGGAGCAAGAGCGCATAAAAATTGAGGATTTAGAAAGTTTTTTGGAAAAGAATTTGACTAGATAAAATTTTTTGTGTACAAAAATAGAAACTTAAAATGGTAAATTGTATATTTCACACCAGTAGTGAGATAGTTTTGTAACAAAAAACATTAAATAATTTTAGTATATTTTTATGGAAAAATACGAAGTAACAAAAACTGTTAGATTTGGACTTTCACTAAATAGCGATAAGTCAAATAAAATACATGAAAGTTTTGAAGATTTAATGAAAAAATCTTTTAATATAGTAGAACTA
>JALWEZ010000169.1 GCA_027039165.1 Candidatus Moraniibacteriota bacterium | reverse complement strand
GCCATAATTGGTGGAGGTTACACAGGACTTACTATTGCTTATAGATTAAGTAAATTAGAATATTTAGTAACAATTTTTGAAAAAGAAAATGAAATCGGTGGCTTGGCTGTTGATTTTGAATTAGATGGTTTGCAATTAGAAAAAATTTGGCATTTTCTCTATATTACAGACAGTGAAATTTTAAATTTAGCGAAAGAGTTGGGGGTTAGAGATGAACTTGTGTTTCATAATAGTTCAGTTTCTACTTATTATGAAGGAAAATTATATTCTTTCATGTCTCCTTTGGATTTGTTACGTTTTTCTCCTATTTCTATAATAGATAGAATAAGGACGGGTTTTGTAGGATTATATTTGCAACGTCTAAATAATTGGAAACCTCTTACTGAAGTTACTGCTTACGAATGGATGAAAAAAAATGCTGGAAAAAGAGCTACAGAAGTTATTTGGGAACCTTTACTTAAGGGAAAGTTTGGTGAGTATTATGATAAAGTTATAATGTCATGGTTGTGGGGTCGTATAAAGGTACGGGTAGATTCAAAGGGTGAAGAAGGAGAAAAGTTAGGTTATTTTAACGGAGGATTTAGGATTTTGACAGATAAATTAGTTGAGGAAATCAAAAAAAATGGAGGAGAAATATTTACAAATGCATCTGTAAAAAGGATAAATGAAGAAGAAAATGGTTCTATTTTGGAATTAGAAAATGGAGCATTGATAGATTTTGATAGTATAGTTGCTACAGTTCCTACACATGTTTTTTCTAAATTCATAAAACACAATAAAAGTGTAACAGAAGAAAAAATAGAAAAATTAAATAGTATCGATTATGTGGGTGCATCAGTTATGGTATTTACATCAGATCAAGAAATATCATCGTATTATTGGCATAATGTAAATGATCCAGAAATACCTTTTCTAGTTTTTCTCGCTAATTCTGTTTTAGCTGGAAAAGATACTTATAATGGAAAAAATGTTTATTATATAGGGCATTATGCACAACATGATCATGAATATTTTGAAAAGAATGAAGATGAAATAATGCAAGAATGGGAGAATGGTTTAAAAAAGATGTTTCCTGATTTTGACAAAGATAAAATAAGAGAGAAAAAATTATTCAAATTTAAATATGCTCAACACATTGTAGATAAAGGCTTTGAAGAAAAAATTCCTCCATACAAAGGCTTACTAAATAATGTATATTTGTCAAATTTTTCTCAAATTTATCCAGATGATAGAGGGCTTAATTATGCTATAGAAGAAGGAAATAAAGTAGCAGAAATGATAAACAATGATTTAATGAATAAATAATATGCAAAAAAAATTATTAACTATAATCCTTCCAACATTCAATGAATCTGGTAATGTTTTACCTATATTAGAAGAAATTGATACTTCATTAAAGAATGTTAATTATGATTATGAGATTCTTTTTGTAGATGATAGTGATGATGAGACGCCACAAGTAATAGAAAATTCTAAAAAGAAATATCCTAAGGTACGACTTTTGCACAGAGAAAAAAAAGATAGAACTGGCTTAGCTACTGCGTTTGTAGCGGCTTTTAAGAAAGCGAAAGGGGAGTATATTCTTTGTATGGATTCAGATAGACAGCACCCACCTCAAAAAATAGATGAAATGCTTCAAAAGATTATAAAAAATTCTTATGATATAGTAATTGCTTCTAGATATATAAAAGGTGGAAGTGCCGAAGGTTTAGGTAGTGCATATCGTATATTTGTTTCTCGTGTAATAACTAGATGGTCAGCTTGGTTGTTGCTTTGGCCTACAATGAAATCTAGCGATCCGGGATCAGGTATGTTTATAGTACGCAAACAATTAGTAGATGACTTATCTTTTAGTAGGCTTTATGGATTTAAAATTCTTATTGATATTTTAACTAGAGTACCAAAAGCTAGAGTTGGAGAGTGTCCAATTGTTTTTAGAAAAAGAGTAGATGACGAAAGTAAAGCAACTCTAAAACAAGGTTTAAAATTCTATAAGCATATTTGGAGTCTTTTTGTTGAATATCGATTATATATTGTAGCTAAGAAACTTTTATTTTTTATAGTTATACTTATTATTGCATTGTTATTCTTTATTTTCATATAAGATGTTTTAATAAAATATCTACATTGCTTAAGTTTATCTCACGTTCTTTGAGAATGATTTAAATAAAAAATTTCAAAATTCAACACTCTCATTAAAGCGTCTTTGGGATTTTATCGAATAGGTTTAAATAGTTGTGGCTGAATAATATAGATATAGCATGGTTGGTGTGTTATAATTATTAATGCAAGCATCGTGTTTATTGAAGAAGTAATTTGCTTGTAATTATGCATTATTCTAGAAGCTTATGTACTATAAAATTTTATTAGTGTTTCTATTACTTATTACGCCGTTTGTAACTAATGCAAAAGATATTAGTATTCTTTCTGGTGTGGATGAATCTAAGAATTTTAATTTTGAATTAACTCCAGGTATTTGGAAACAAAAAAGTATTATTATAAAAAATGATGGAGAAAAGAATTTAGAGGTAGATATTAGCACGAAAGAAGATGATATCTTAAATCTTATTTTTATAACACAAAAAATTCCTGAAAGATATAAAGAAGAGTTGAAAAATAAAAATAATGATATAAAAAATCTTTGTAATGAATATAGTTCAGATATTGATTTAAGCAAATGGTGTGCAGGGGAGACGCATCCAAAAATAACACTCAAGCCAAAAAGTCAAAAAACAATTCAGCTTTTGATGCGTTTACCAAAAAATTCAAAAAATACTTTAGAAAAAGATTTAAATATCTTAGCGGGGGAAATTGTATCAAAAGATAATGAAGATAATAAAGAATTATAC
>JALWEZ010000168.1 GCA_027039165.1 Candidatus Moraniibacteriota bacterium | reverse complement strand
TAATAATAGATAGAGATTATTTAAATTTTATTTCAAAAATTAGCTTGATATGTTTTTTATGTCTTGTGCTTTACATGCGATTTATAGAGAGAAATATTATAAAGATAAATAAGTACAAATTGAGTATTGGAATAGGTGCAAAGATAATTGTTATTTCAGATTTGCATCTAGGAGTTTATAAAGATGAAAAGTTTCTAGAAAAAGTAGTAAAAAAAATAAATAGTATAAAAGGCGTAGAAATGGTGCTTATTGCAGGTGATTTTGTGTATTTTGCAAAAAATAGGGAACTTGAAAAATTATTTAAATCTCTTTCTGAAATAAAAAGACCAGTTTATGTTGTAACTGGAAATCATGATGATTCCAAAAAAGAACCAACTAGTTTCAAAAAAGTAAAAAGTGCACTTATAAAAAGTAATGTTATTATTTTAGAGGAGGATTTTGTAAAATTAAAAGAAAACGTTTTTCTGACAGGAGTTAGCGAAAAAACAACCAAAAATTATCGTAAAAAAATAAAAAAATTGTTAGATGAAAATAAAAAGTTGATACTGCTTACTCATAATCCAGATACAAGTCTTAAATTTTCAAATATGTATATAAGTTTAATCATTGCAGGACATACTCACGGAGGTCAGATAAGAATTCCATTTATCTATAAAAAAATGATTCCTTGTAGAGGAAAATTTGATAAAGGTGTTTACAAGTTAGGAAAAGAAAGTTATTTGTTTATTTCTTCCGGACTTGGAGAGGGAGGACTTCCACTTCGATTGGGAGTCGCACCGAGTATTGATGTGTTGGATTTAGATAGGTTCTAAGATATTTTATTGTGTTTTTATGTACGAGATATTAAAATTTCCTAGTTTTTTGTTCTATATTTCTTATTTATTTATACCTATTGCGTTTTTTTCTATTGTCTACTGGCACAAAAAGAAAAAAACACTTTCTAGAGTTAAAAAATTTTTGCTTTGGGTGATTATAATTTTATCTGTAGCAGGTGTTTGGGCGCGATTTATAGAAAGAAATATAATTATTACTAGAACAACTGATATTGAAGTTGGTTTTAGTGCAAAAATAGTTGTCATAGCAGATTTGCATTTGGGAGTGTATAAAAACAAAGCTTTTTTGAGTAGAATAGTAAAAAAAATTAATAAAATTGATGATGTTGATGCGGTTTTAGTGCCAGGAGATTTTACATTCTATCCACCTAAAGATTTGCGTAATCTTTTTGAGCCTTTGTCTGAACTGAAAGTTCCAGTTTTTGCAGTGCTCGGTAATCATGACAGTGAAAGACCAGGACCTCCAATTCAAAAAGAGTTAAAAGAAGTACTGGAGAGTTTAAATGTTACATTTTTACACAATTCAAGTAGTAAAATAAAAAATACAAATATAAAAATACTAGGACTTGGTACATTGTTAGCCAATGAAGATGATGTAGAAAAAATTTCTAATTTTTCAAAATCAGATAATCTAATAGTTATGACGCACAATCCAGATACAACTATGAAGTATGATAATTCTATTGCAGACTTAACAGTCTCAGGACATACTCACGGCGGACAAGTTAGAATTCCATTTATTTACAAGAGTTTTGTGCCTTGCAAGTTTCCATTTGATAGAGGGTTTTATAATTTAGTGCCAAATCCAGAAAAATTTGGTCAAAGCGATGGAAAAAATATTATTTATACAAAAAATCATTTTGCAAAAGTATTTGTAACTTCTGGACTCGGAGAAATTGGTCTTCCTCTGAGATTAGCAATTCCACCGACAATTGATATTTTGAATTTAAAGTAATCAAAAATTATAAAAACAGTGTGTTTTTTTGAAGATAATTTGAATTTTTTTGAAAAAAAGTGTATTCTATAAGTAATAGTTAATTTTAAACATATGATAGATAAAAATTTGATTGCTTATATAAATGGAGAATACAAGGAGCTTGGTGAAATTTTTGTTTCTCCGCTTACGCACACTCTTCATTATGGGACGGGTGTATTTGAAGGAATTAGAGCTTATGAAATAAATAGTGGTGTTGGAATTCGCAAATTACCAGAGCATATTTCTAGACTTTTTAATTCAGCTTCAAAGCTTTTTCTAGAAATAGAAGAAACGCAAGAGGAAATTCAAGAAATTTGCAAAGAGCTTTTGCGAAAAAATAATTTAAAATCTGCTTATATAAGACCACTTGTTTATTTGGATGATTCTTCTGTAGGTATGCAGGTAGGTAAGAATAAAACTCAAATTTTTATAGTAGCTTTTCCGTGGGAAAAATATTTATCTGATACTGTAAAGGTAAAAATTTCTCCAATTAGACGAATTTCAGAGCAAACTACAGCTCATGACGCAAAAATTTGTGGGCACTATATAAATTCTTATATGGCAACTGGAGAGGCAAAGAGTGCAAATTTTGATGAACCTTTATTACTTGACAGAACTGGTGCAATAGGTGAAGGAGCTGTGGCTAATGTGTTTTTTACAAAGGGTAAACAACTATACACACCAAAACCAGAAAGAATTTTTGCAGGGCTTGTACGTAGTGCTGTAATTGAAATTGCTAATGATTTAGGTTATGAGGTAATTGAAAGAGATATTTTTCCAGAAGAAATAAAAGAATTTGATGGAGCATTTTTTACAGGTACTGCTTCTGAAGTTACAATTATTAGTGATATTACTTTGTTAAATGGAGAAAATATAGAGTTTAACAAAGAAGTTTCTAATATTTTTAAAGAGACTTATTCAAAAGCTGTATCAAAAGAAAGCAAAGATGAAAGAGGTTGGTTTGAATTAATTTAGAATATCATGAACTTAGATTTAAAAGATTATAGAGAACAAATAGATGAAATAGATAGAGAAATTGTTGCAT
>JALWEZ010000167.1 GCA_027039165.1 Candidatus Moraniibacteriota bacterium | reverse complement strand
AAATTAAAGAAGAAACAATAACTAAGACTGAAGTACAAACTTCGTCTCCGAGGACAAAAAGCATATTCACAAAAAAAGCCATGGATAATAATATGATATTAAATGAAAAAATTAAACCAAGGGAAAGTAATAAGGTGGATGTATTTTCAAATGATGACGATGATAATTTTGAAATCCCAGCTTTTATAAGAAAAAAGATGAAAAGAAGAAATTAGCTTTTTGTAAGATTTGAATAGCTTATAAATAAAGGATTTCTAAAAAATTCACAAAATAAAAAGACAAGATACTCATCTTGTCTTTTTTTGTTGAGTTTTGACTATTCTAAAATTCCATCTAGATTTACATCGTAGAGCATTTGTTCAGCGATTAATCTATAAGAAATAATTTCGTCTTCATTAAACCAAATTTTTAATTCTCTTTCAGCTTCAGTTGTATCTTCAGAGCAATGAATTAGGTTTCTAACAGCTCTTTCATCGATTCCAGATATTTCATATGAATCTAGAGAATAATCTCCTCTTATAGTACCAACATCTGAAGTTGTTGGTTCAGTTGATCCAACTAATTTTGTAACAAGAGATGTTGCATTATTTCCTTCTATTACCATAGCAACAATTGGGCTAGCTGTCATATACTTAACAAGCATTTCTATTATTTCTTTTCCATAATCAATAGCTTCTTTTGTAATTTCTAATCCTGCTTCTTTTCTGTCATTTAAAATCCTAGTACCTTTTTCAATAAACCAAGCGTCGTCTTTTTTGTAATGCTCCCAGCATTGTTCTTCAGTGGCCATTATCATTTTGGACGCTGTTATCTTTAGACCAACTCTTTCAAATCTTTTTGTAATTTCACCGATTAATCCTCGTTGAACTCCATCAGGTTTGATTATGACAAAAGTTCGTTCCTTTTTTGGATGATTATTCATATAATTTAATTTAACTTATTATGAGCAAATTATAACATATTAAAAAGAGATAGCAAATATCAACCCCTAAGTGTCAATTACCAATAGAAATGATACTTGAGAAATTTAATGTAGGAATTACTTAAGAGTTGTTTTTTGAAAAATATGATATAATAAAAATAAATTAATAAAAATTAATATAAAAATATGGTTAGGAAAATGTTTAGTGTGCAGATTGCAGTATTGTCTTGTTTACTAGTGGTGAATACTGCAAACGCTACAATCGAAGGAGTTGAGCGAGCTCCTCAACAAGCAAAAAAAGCTCAAAAAACTATTAGTGAGGATAATTTAAAAAAGGAGGGAACAAATTGTTTTGATTATTATAAATTTAATAGTGTGCAGGTGAGTGTAGGTTTAAATGCCAGTTCTTATAAAGAAAATCAAATTGTAGAATTTAGTGGAAGTGTAGAGAATCAAAATTCTTATCCTGTAGTTGATGGAAATGTACTTGTAAGAATTAGTAAGAAAAATAAGGATTTTAAAAACCATGGAAATTTGGTTGTAGATGAGTTTTATGCAACAAAAAGTCCTATAACTTTAAATGCAGGAGAAAAAAAGGATTTAAAATTTGATTGGAGTGTTCCAGTAGGGATTTCAGCTGGAGAGTATCAAGTTGATTATTTCTTCACAGTAGGGAAAAGATTTAATCTAGGAGGTCTTCCTTTTTCTTATGAGGTTTCTGTAGGAAATAGTAATTTTACAATCAACTCAGAAAATAAAGGTTCAGTTGAATTTGATCCATCTCAAACTAAAGTAAATGGAAAATCATATAATCAAGTAGGAAGTTCTTTGGTTGTAGAGCCTAATTCAAAAGTAGTTGTAGAGCAAGTATTGGTTAATTCTACAGATAAAGATCAGGATGTCTCACTTACTCAAGAATTGTATTATTGGGATGGGCTTAGAAAAGAGGATTTGAGGACTAGTAGAAAAACAAATGTAAAAGTGTCAGCAGGTAAAAGTAAAAAAGTGAGCTTTGAAATTTCTGAGGTCAAAGATTCAGTTTCTTTTGTAAAAATGATTGCAAAGCAGGGAAATCAAAAATCAATTACATGGGTAAGACTTGCAAGTAACATAAATAGTCCAAGAATAAATTATCCAGCAATCACTAAATTTCCACTCAAAAAAGGTCAAAAGGCAGAATTATTTTCTTGTTTTCACAATACATCAGGTTTGAACAAAAGTGGAAAGTTTACATTGACTCTTACAGATAAGTCTGGAAAAGTTATTACTTCTGAAACTTATACAGGTATGATTTCTCCAAATATGTCAGCTATTGCAAAAGAATTTAAAGCGAATAAAAATTTAGATTACTTAAAAATAAATGCAGTTCTTACAGATGACAAAGGTCAAAAAGTTGATGAATATAGTGCAGTTTATGATTGTAAAAAAATTGATGGATGTAGTATAGGAGGGGGTAATAGTATAATAAATAAAATCGGACACAAAGAATTTACTTTTCCTGTTATAGTACTCGGCGGAATTGGACTTTCTTTCTTGGGTGTATTCCTTGTATTTGCTGTAAGAAGTAAAAAAAGAAAAAAATAATTAATTAAATAATTTAATAAATAAGTTTATGATAAGAAAAAAGTGTGTGAATAATATACTTAATAAAAGCATTGTTTTTGCCTTTGTGTTATTTGCAGTGGCACTATCCACACAAAGTGCAAGTGCTGCAATGGACAGAAGTGAAACTCAAACTATGGGTTATCATCACTACTGGAATACTGTTGCGGATACACCTAAAACAAATCCGTATAATGGTAAAGACCTTTTAGTTTCTGGAAATGTGAATATAATTCATGAGATATCAGCAGACAAAAATATGAATGGATTATGTTCTGGTGAAACTGTTAAATTTGATTACGATCCAGTTATAACTTATAACGGTATAGGAG
>JALWEZ010000166.1:557-2887 GCA_027039165.1 Candidatus Moraniibacteriota bacterium | reverse complement strand
ATTTTATATACAATATTGGTTTTAATAAGTTTATTTATTTTTCCTGATATTTTTGCATTAAAAAAAGATGAAATAAAAAGGTTTTTAAATGCCATTAAAACAAAAATTAAAAAACAGTGAAATAACAATTGGCTCTTGGATAATGATGAGTGATCCAATGAGTGTAGAAGTTATGGCTCTTGCAGGATTTGAATGGCTTGCTATAGATATGGAGCACACCTCAATAGACTTAAAATCAGCTCAAATTCTTATAAATACAATCCAAGCTCAAAATATAAAAGCACTTGTAAGAGTTAGTAAAAATGAAGAAATAATTATAAAAAAAGTTTTAGATATGGGAGCCGATGGCATAATAGTTCCTATGGTAAACTCAAAAGAAGATGCTATAAAAGCGATAGAATTTGCCAAATATCCACCGACTGGGAAAAGGGGTGTAGGTCTTTATAGAGCAACTGGCTATGGAACAAGATTTGAAGAATATAAAAAATGGGTAGAAAGTGAGCTTGTAATAGTGGTTCAAATAGAACATATAAAAGCAGTAGAAAATATAGATGAAATTTTAGAAGTTAATGGAATAGATGCAACTATAATAGGTCCTTATGATTTAAGTGGTTCTATGGGACATCCCGGAAAGTTTGAAAGAGATGATATAAAAGAAGCTGTGCAAAAAGTTTTAGAAGCTTGTAAAAAGAAAAATATCCCATCAGGTTTTCATGTGGTAGATACTAATCCAGAAAAATTAAAAGAAAAAATAAAAGAAGGTTGCACTTTTTTAGCTTACGGAATAGATTATTTTTTTATGAGAGATTTGGCAATACAAGGTATGAAAAAAATAAAAGAAGGATTTAAAAAATGAATATTATATCAATTATTCCAGCAAGAATGGGTTCAAGCAGATTCCCGGGCAAACCTATGGCAGATATTTTGGGCATGCCAATGATAGGACATGTGTATAAAAGAGTAAAGCTTAATAAGAATTTAAGAGAAGTTTATGTTGCAACTTGTGATAAAGAAATATATGATTATATAACATCAATAGGTGGTAAAGCAATAATGACAAGTGATTGTCATGAAAGATGCAGTGATAGATGTGCAGAAGCAATGCTAAAAATTGAAAAAGAAGAAAATTTTAAAGTAGATATAATGGTAATGGTCCAGGGCGATGAGCCATTAACTTATCCTGAAATGATTGATAAAGCAATTGCACCAATGATAGAAGATAAAAATATAAAAATAACAAATTTAGTTGCTGATATAGAGACTATTGAAGAATTTGAAGATCCAAATGAAGTGAAAGTTGTAATGGATAGATTTGGAAATGCTTTATATTTTAGTAGAGAACCAATTCCAAGTAGGAAAAAAGGTTTTAAGAATGTTCCTATGAAAAAGCAAGTTTGTGTAATTCCTTTTAGAAGAGACTTTTTGCTTGAATATAATGAAATGGAACCTACACCTCTGGAGATAATAGAATCAGTAGATATGATGAGAATATTAGAAAATGGAGAAAAAGTAAAAATGGTTCCAACAACATATAAAACAAAAGCAGTAGATACACCTAAGGATCTAGAAGAGGTTATTGAGATGATGAAAAAGGATGAGCTTTTTAAAATGTATAATTGATAATTGGGAATTAATAATGAAAATTTTAAATAAGATAAAAAAATTATTATTTCAAATTTATATAGCTTTCTTATCGTCAATTCCTACTGAAATAGGTATAAGAATTAGACAAATAGCATATAAACCTCTATTCAACAAATGTGGTAAAAATTTAAGAATAGATAGTAATGTTACAATTTTAGGATTTGAAAATATTAGCTTAGGAGATAATATTTCTTTTATGAAAAATAGTTACATTTATGCACATGATGGGGGGGAATTGATAATAGGGGATAATTTTACAATGAATAGTAATTCTCAACTTGGAGCAAGTTTTGGTAAGATAATTATAGGAAATGATTGTGCAATAGGCCCTAATTGTGTATTAAGAGCAGCTAATCATAAATTTGACAATTCTAATATACCATTCAGAAAACAAGGACATAAGTATGGAGAAATAATTATTGAAGATGATGTATGGATAGCTTCAAACTCGGTAATAACAGCAAATACTAAAATAGGAAAAGGTTCGGTTATAGCTGCAGGTAGCGTTGTAACAAAAAATGTAGAGCCATATTCTGTTGTGGGCGGAGTTCCTGCAAAATTAATAAAGAAAAGGAAATAAATGACTTTCTTAGTAACAGGAGGAGCTGGATTTATAGGAAGTGCAATATCTAAAAAACTTATTGATAATGGATATAAAGTTTATATTATTGATAATTTAAGAACAG
>JALWEZ010000166.1:0-547 GCA_027039165.1 Candidatus Moraniibacteriota bacterium | reverse complement strand
TATTTAGAAAATATTCCAAAAGGTGCTGTTTTTATAAAAGGTGATTTTAGCAAGGATGAAACTATTGCTAAATTGAATAATATAAAATTTGATGGAATTTTTCATATTGGAGGACAAAGTTCTGGTGAAATAAGTTTTGAAGATCCTGAATATGATTTAAATACGAATACTCTTTCAACTCTTAAACTATTGCAATATGCAGTAAAAAAAGGTTGTAAAAAATTTATATATGCTTCTACAATGTCTGTTTATGGTGAGCAAAAAGGAAAAGAACAATTTTCTGAATCTGATGAAACAAATCCAAAATCTTTTTATGCTGTTGGAAAATTAGCAAGTGAAAAATATATGCAAATTTTTAAGAATCAATTTAATATTGATTTTGTTAGTTTAAGATACTTTAATGTATATGGGCCTGGGCAAAATTTGGAAAATTTAAAACAAGGAATGGTTAGTATTTATCTTAAACAATTTTTTGATGATATTTTTGATGAAGTAATTGTAAAAGGGAGTTTAGATAGGTTTAGAGATTTAATTTATATAGATGATG
>JALWEZ010000165.1 GCA_027039165.1 Candidatus Moraniibacteriota bacterium | reverse complement strand
ATATTATACCATATCTTTTAAAACTATTTTTTAGAAGTTTTTTTATCTTTAAAATTTTTACTAAACTTCTTTACATAACTAGTTACAACATCAGAAATAATTCTCATGCTTTTTCCACTACATTTATCCAATGTATCCTTTGTCGTATGCCAATATTTATAATTCATATCTATTACCAAAAAAGTTGGGATATCTGCTTCATTTAATGCTATATGATCATCAACTATTTCTCCATAACTTTCATCAGAAAATACATTTACATCTATAGTCTTACCTATTTCCCAAAATTTATCCATATATTCTTTTGAGTTTTTTTCTGATTTAGGTTCTTTAAGAATTTGAAAATCTTTATCTGCTACCATATCCAAAACTATCCCACTTACTTTTTCGCCATTTTTATAAATATTTTTAATGTTTTTTGCAAAATATTTAGAACCTAAATTTTCATAATTAGAAAAATCACCACTAATTCCAGGCTCTCCTTCTTCACCATCAAAAAATACAAAATCAACTCCAATATCTAATTTATCTTTTTTAAGCAATAATTCCCTTGCAACATCAAATAAAACTGCCACACCTGAACCCGAATCATTAGCTCCTGGCATAAAACTATTTGGATGTTTTTTGTCCATATGAGCAAATTTTTTACTGTCATAATGAGCTGCTAATAATATTCTATCTTTTTTATCTGGATTTAGTTTTCCTATGATATTTTTTAATTCATACTTACTTCCATCTTTTGTAACATGTGTCCATTTTTGCACAATCACTTCATCTGTTAAATCATCCATCTCTGCTTGAATTATTTCTTGAACTCTTTTGTGTCCTTTGGTGCCTAAATATCTAGGATTATATTCTAATTGCTCAGTTACAATAGCCATCATCTCTTTTTCTCGTTTTTTATCTCTTTTTTTTGAATTCAAAGTCATATTTCTATTCATATAGTCAACTGGTACATAATTATCGCTAAAAATAATATCTTTATCAAAATTAAATCTTTCCATATTAATTTGCTTCTGTGAAAGTTGTTTCAAAAAATTATCTGTACTTAAATCAAATTTAGTGGATTTGAAATTAAACTTCTTATTACTATTTAAAGCTACAAACATTATATTTTGCACATCTATTTTTCCACGAGATTTCGTAGTAAAAAAATAACTATTTGAAAAAACACTCCTGAAAGTTTTTATTTCAGAGAACAAAAAAGAATCTCTTTGTCTTGATAAATCAGCTATTACATTCATAACGACAACTCCATTTTTGTTTAAATGATTCCTCACTAAATCAAAAAATTCCTTCGTTGCTAAATGAGAAGGAACTGAAAGTGATGCATTGTATGCGTCCAAAAAAATGAAATCATATTTTTTATCTGTGGTTTGCAAGAAGTGTCTACCGTCTTCAATATTTAAATTTAATCTATTATCGTCTTTTAAAAAAAAATATTTTTTAGCGATTTCTTCTAATTTAGCGTCTATTTCACAAACATCTACTTGTGCTTGAGGTAATTCATACGCTAGCGCCCTAGGAACCGTATACGTTCCACCGCCGATAACTAATGCATTTTTTATTTTTGGATTAAGTATTTTGTATAATTTGTAATATTTTGTATAATCAAAAACTAAATCCGTTGGATCTTTTTCATCTAAATATACAGCACTTTCTATTCCGTCACCGCTAAACATTAATCCATACACATCTCTTTTATCTTTCCATTTTGTTTTTACCACGGATATATTTTGATATACGCTATCTTCTTTAAAAATAAACATTTTTTTCCATACAGATTCTACCTTATTCACAAAAATAATAAATACAACAAATATAAAAGCTGGCACTATAATTTTATATATATATTTTTTTTGTTTATCTAAAAACGCAATAGGCACAAGCCCTAAACTGAATAATAATAAACTATTAGAAACAACGATTTCATTTACTCCAAATCTAGGAATAAGCACAAAACCCGTTAGTAAACTTCCCGTTATACTGCCGACTGTTGACCAAAAAAATATTTGACCTGAAAGAGAACCCACTCCCCTTCCTGGGAAAGATTTGCTTTGTAATTTGATAACAAATGGAGAGAGTGCACCAAGTAGAGCTGAGGGAATAAAAAAAAGAAACAAAGAAAAAATTAAAGGACCTGTGTTACCAGAAAGTGTTGTACTTAAAGCAGGCAACAAAACTAGTCCAAAAGCGTGCAGAAATAACAATGTACACCCGCTTAAAAAAATAATAAAGAAAAACAATAACTTAGATGGTTTTTTGTCAGCTAATTTCCCACCAACATAATAACCCAAGCTAAGAGCTGCAAGTATAATAGTCAAAATACTAGACATTGTAAAAATTGTACTTCCATAAAATGGAACAAGAATTCTTGAAGCACTAACTTCTATAACTAAAACTGAAGCACCCGTCAAAAAAACAACAAACAATAAAAAATTTCTTTTCAAAAAATTCATATCAGACTTAAATTAAGTTCATTACTCATTAAGTTTAGCATATTTATTCATAAATAAAAAACGTGCACCAGCTTATAAACCAGTGCACGAAAGAGAAATTGTTTAATTTAATTCTTGAGCTACTTTCAGCGCCATATCTGTAAGTCTATTTGCATATCCCCATTCATTATCATACCACACCAGCACCTTTACCATATTGCCACCAACAACTTTTGTAAACTCCAAATCTACTACTCCAGAATAAGCACATCCTATAAAATCACTTGAAACCAAAGGCTCATCTGAAACACCTAAAATTCCATTTAAATATCCAGAAGAAGCTTCAATTAATGCATTATTCACTTCTTCAACAGTAACATTTTTTTCAAGTACAAAAGTAAAATCTGAGAGAGAAACATCAATAGTTGGAACTCTCACTGCCATCCCATCAAACTTACCCACTAATTCTGGAACTACTTTTGTTGCTGCAATAGCTGCTCCTGTGGTAGTTGGGATTATATTTTGAGCTGCAGCCCTAGACTTTCTGTAATCACCACCAGGACCGTCTTGAAGTTTTTGAGTTGAGGTATACGAGTGAATTGTAGTCATCATAGCATTTTTTACACCAAAAACATCATTTATAACTTTTGCAACTGGAGCTACAGAGTTAGTAGTGCACGATGCATTTGAAATTATAGACTTCTCTTCATCTGGCTCTGAAACTCCTAAAACACAAGTTGACACTTTTGAGTCATCTCCTTTTGCAGGAGCACTTAACACAACTTTCTTTGCTCCAGCTTCTATGTGAGCATAAGCTGCTCCGTCTTTTACAAATCTACCAGTACACTCCAATACCACGTCAACCTCTAGCTCTCCCCAAGGCAATTCTTCTGGCTTTGGACTTGAAAAAACTCTATAATTTTTATTATCAACCACAATTCCATCCTCATAAACTGAAACTTGCTTTTCATACTTTCTAAAGACACTGTCATATTGCAACAAATATGCTAGCGTTTTATTGTCCGTTAGATCATTAATCCCTACAATTTCCACATCATCCCTTAGAGCTAAAATTCTAAACGCAGCTCTTCCTATTCTACCAAAACCATTTATGGCAATTTTTGTCTTTCTCATATTATTTTTTTAATAAATTATTAATTATTTTAACAGTTTTTGCAAATCTTTCGGCTTGCAAACTCACTCCACCTATCAAAACTCCATCAACGTGTGCTTGTGTAACTATATTAGAAATATTTTCTGGCGAAACACTTCCTCCATATAAAATACTTATATCATCAATTATCTCAGAAGAAAACTTTTTTCCAATTATTTTCTTGATATACAAAACTACCGTATGTATATCATCTACACTAGGAGTTTTTCCAGAGCCTATTGCCCACACAGGTTCGTAAGCAAAAATTATTTTTTTCAAGTCTTCTTGTGAGACATTATTTAAAATCGACTCAATACTATCGCTAATAGCAAGAGTTTCGTCTTCTTTTTGCCCTATATAACCCACACAAATAATTGGGATAAGACCTACTCTAAGAGCTGTGGAGCATTTTTTTGAAACTTCTTCATCTGTTTCTCCTAGCGTTCTTCTCTCACTATGTCCTATTATAACATACTCAGCTCCCAGAGACTTAATAGTTTTAGGAGAAATTTCACCAGTGTGTGCTCCATAAGTCTCCCAAAAACAATCCTGTGCGCCAATAACCACATTTTTTTCTTTAAAAAAATTCACAAAAGACTCTAAATATAAATTCTGCGGACACAAAACTACATTTACATTTTCAAATATTTCTTTATTGAATGCATTTTCTGAATCCTTTAAATACTGCTTCCTCATAGAAACAGTTTCTAAATTCATTTTCAAATTTCCAATAACAATTTTTCTCTTTTGCATATTTTTATAAATAATCAAATCATTCCGACTCAACAACAAATTCTTTAAGAAAAGAAGCTGAATCTTCCGGAGAAATCGGCACTATATCCATATCAGTAGCCATTTCAAATCCAGCGTAAACTTGAGTTTTTGGATAAATATCCAAAAAATACGAATAATACTCATATTCTTGCCCATCACAAGGAGCTGTATGCAGATAAAAATTATAATCAGGAGAATTCAATCCTTTATTTAAAACATTAATACCTTCCCTTAATACATCTGCTAGTGAAAGTTTTTCTATGTCAGTAATTCTCTCAAAATAAGCATTTGTCTTTTTTGGAACTATACGCATAGAAAAAGCTTTTCTTGAAGCAAATGGACAATACAAAACATAATCCTCATTTTCATAAACAACTCTTTTTTTAACTTGCATCTCATAATCACGCATAGTATCAAATAAATTGATTTTATTTTTCTGCATATATCTCTCAGATGCAATTAATTCTCTCTCCACAGAACTTGCTATTATAGGAAGAGCAATTATTTGAGAGTGTGGATGATTTATAGAACCACCTGCAGACTCTCCATGATTATGAAAAATACTAATACTTTTTATATTTTTGTCTTTCATAAGAGAAAGGTATCTATCTTGATAAGCATCTATGATTTCAGCAATTTCAACTATTTCCATGTCAGCAAATGGTTTTTCTCCATTGTTTTTTACTACTATTTCATGAACTCCACTAGCACTAAAAGCTGGAAAAGGTCCCTCAGACACGTCATTTATTAAACTTTTATCAATTAACATAGGATATTTATTCTCAAACACCTTTGTTGTCCAACCTTGTTTTTTATCTTTGTAAACCAATGTATCTATCTCAGAGGCATCATCACTCTCAAGTAACTCAAGCACATCTACATCAGAATCTTTCTCAATGATAAACTTATTATCAAAAAAATCTTGCGGCCTTTTTCCACACTCTTTTGCCACTATAACCCATTCATTTCTCAACAAGTCATATCTAAACTCAGATTCTCCATAATGCAATCTTTTGTATATTTGTTGATCTCTCATTTTATTTTTATTATTTTTAGTATTATCACACTCCCAATATAAAAATTCCCTCAAAACTTCATACACATATTGTACTACAAAAAATTAATTTTGAACATGACTTAAAATTTTTCTATAAATCCAAAAAATTCTGAAGTATTATTCTAGCAGATTCTGCGTCGTCTTTTTTTGAGATATTTTTTTTATTAGCTTGTTTTAGATTGTTTTGAGCTTCTCTTGTAGTAAACATCTCTTCAGAAAAAACTACTTCTTTCCCACTAAACTCTGCTAATTTTTTCCCAAATTTTTCAATTTTAATTGAATTATCGTTTTGAAGTTTGTTTTTTTGTATACCAAGCACAATTTTTTCTACTTCATACTCTACTATCAAACCATTTAATTTTTTGTAAATCTCCTGAGAATTCGGTAAAGCTCCATACCCAAAAGCCTGATTGGTTTCATCTTCACCAAAAGCAACACCAATCTTTTTTTCTCCCCAATCAAGCCCTAGATAATACTTCATTTAATTAAATTTCTTAAGATAAATTTTTAACTGTTTTTTATCAATCGTTGTCTCATCTGTATAATCACACTCTTTAATCTCACCACTTACAACTTCTTTTGCCAAAACTTCACGAGCAATTAATTTTTCGTGTGCAGAAAAAACCTCTTCCAAGCCCACAAAGCCTAAAGTTATCCTATCATCTACATCAAAATCCGCTTTTTTCCTTGATTGCTGTACAAATCTAATTATTTCTCTAGCTAGTCCTTCGATCTTTAGCTCTTTTGTTATATTCTCATCAAGAACCACTAAATCACTTGTATTTTCACAAAATTTAACTTCCTTCACATTAAGTTCTTCCAAAACGACACTTACAAACATTTGAGAAAACGCTTTTCCCTGTATTGTAAC
This sequence comes from Candidatus Moraniibacteriota bacterium, assembly GCA_027039165.1. Lineage (GTDB taxonomy): Bacteria > Patescibacteriota > Minisyncoccia > Moranbacterales > JALWEZ01. The sequence goes on along the minus strand of JALWEZ010000165.1, from coordinate 2,793 downwards.
AGAAGCTAATGGTTGACGAACTTTTATTTGTTTTTTTGCTCTCATTTTTAAGCCTTCACTTATAGCCTCCCTAACTCTTGACATTTCCTCAATTAAATCATTATCAATTAAAGACTTATCTGATTTTGGAAAATTTTCTAAATGAACACTCTCTTTGTTAGTTAAATTCTTATAAATTTCTTCTGCAATAAATGGAGTTATTGGTGCAATTGTCTTGGAAAGCTCTACCAAAGTATAGTGCAGTACGCTGTAAGCTGAGTTTTTATCTGAATCATTTTCACTTTTCCAAAACCTCTTTCTAGATCTCCTTATATACCAATTAGACAAATCATCTATAAATTCCAAAACAGGCTTATAAGCTGAAGGCAAATCATATTTTTCTAAATTAGTATCAACTGTAGCTATCAATTTATGAAGTTTTGCAATAATCCACACATCCAACACGTTTTCCACTTCATTTGGCAAGAAACTATCGTCACTTTGCCAATTATCAACATTTGCGTACATTACAAAAAAACTATAACTTTGCCAAAGCGTACCCAATTTCCTCTGAATATCTGCCACATCTTTATCAACCAAAGTATAATCATCTCCATGCATCAGAGGCGAAGTCATAAGCAAAAATCTAAGTGCATCAGAGCTGTATTTTTCTAATAATTTATCGGGCTCTGTGTAATTTCCAAGTGATTTAGACATTTTCTTGCCATCGTTTCCTGCAATTGTACCTGTAACTATTACATTTTTAAATGCTTTTTCTCCAAATAACCCTATTGAAATTGCATGTAAATAATAAAACCAAGCTCGAACCTGTCCGATGTATTCTGCTATAAAATCACCTGGGAAATTTTTCTCAAACTTTTCTTTGTTTTCAAAAGGATAATGAAACTGAGCAAATGGCATAGAACCAGATTCAAACCAGCAATCAAGAACCTTAGAAATTCTTTTCATTTTGCTTTTGCACTTTGGGCAGTCAAAAGTTATCTTATCAACATATGGTCTGTGATAATCCTCTAAAAACACACCAGAAAGCTCTTTTAACTCAGCATAACTTCCCACAACACAAATTTCATCACATTTAACTGACTCACATTTCCAAACAGGAAAAGGAGTAGCCCAAAACCTGTCTCTTGACAAATTCCATTCTGGTGCTGAAGTTATTATATTTTTGAAACGTTTATTTTTTATATGAGACGGAAACCAATTAATACCTTCATTTTCTTCTATCATCTTGTCTTTTTGGTCTTTTATATTCATAAACCAACTAGGATGAGCTCTGTACATTAGCTTTGTATCACATCTATGACAATGCGGATACTCATGCTTTATATAATCTATTTTCCATACAATCCCATCTTCTTTTAGATCTTTTGCGATTTGCTTGTTTTTTGTCCAGATATTTTGCTCGCTCCACTTGCCTTCTGTATAATCTCCGTGTTCATCTACAACGTGAATTACTGGCACACTTTCTCCTTGAGCTAATTCAAAGTCCTCTTCACCATAAGCTGGCGCAAGGTGTACAATCCCAGTTCCGCTGTCTGTTGTTACATAACTCGCACTTAGCACTCTATGAGCTTTTTGCCCTCTACTTGTAAATAATGGTTTATACTTTTTACCTACCAATTCAGCACCTTTAAATTCTTCTAAAATTTCAAATTCAAGCAAATTATGTTTTTTATCTGTCAAAACTTTTTCAATTGCATCTTTTGCAAGAATTAATTTGTTCTTATTACCTTCTTCATCAGTTACCAAAACTTTCACATAATCAATATCCTCTCCAATTGCAGTGGCAGTGTTTGCAAGAAGAGTCCAAGGGGTTGTAGTCCACGCAAGCAAATAAACTCCATCTTCTCCTTCTAATTCAAATTTTACATAAACACTTGGATCAGTTATTTCTTTATAGCTATTGTCCATTGCTACTTCTGATTTTGAAATAGGAGTTGCGCATCTAGTACAATACATTAGCACCTTCTCTCCCTCATAAATTTTACCTTTTTTGTAAAGTTCTTTAAAAGCCCACCAAACACTCTCCATAAAGTCTTTGTCCATTGTTTTGTAAGCTCCTCTAAATTCAACCCATCTTCCAATTCTCTCTACAGTATCTTCCCATTCATTTCCACCACGCACCATTTCAGCGTGACAAGTGCTTACATATTTTTCAAGTCCTACTTTTTGCACACCTCTTTTGTCAGTTATTCCTAGTTTTTTTTCTACTAAATTCTCTGCTGGAAGTCCATGACAATCCCATCCCCAAGTCCGCTCAACTCGCTTACCTTTCATGGTCCAGTATCTAGGTACTACGTCCTTTGCGATTGATGAAAGTAGTGTACCATAATGAGGCACTCCAGTTATAAAAGGAGGTCCATCATAAAAAACATAAGAATTACCCTTATCTCTATTTTCTACAGATTTTTTGAAAGTACCATCTTTCTTCCAAAATTCAATCTGCTCAAGCTCCATCTCGCTGTATTTTTTTCTACTGTCAAATTTTTTATATGTCATTTTCTTTTACTTAAAAATTATTCAAAATAAAAATCATCCGCTGATCAAAAAGTACTTAAACTTTCATTTCAACGGACGATTTCAAAAACCGTGGTACCACCGTTATTTGAAGAAAAATTCTTCCTCATTTACAGCTATAACGGGCTTACCCGATGAGTTCTACTAATCTCTACAAAAGACTTTCTTCTCATAGCTCCAGAGTGATATCTCCTTCATAGCTTGTAAATAAAGTATATCAAAACTCTTACATTTTGTAAAATTTTTACATAAATATGTCAATTACCAATAGAAATG
>JALWEZ010000164.1 GCA_027039165.1 Candidatus Moraniibacteriota bacterium | reverse complement strand
CTTTCTTTTCTTTTATTTGAAAATTACTTTTTTTATTAATTTTTTTAGTCATAATATTTACTAAAAAACTACCTACAATCAAAAAAAATATTATTACTAAAAAAAACTTCTTCATTTATGCAGATCTCATTTACTTACTATAATATACAATTTATTCTATACGCACACCACAACCACTACGTTGCCATTTTTGCCATTTAACTTCTTTCTTTTTAATTGTATGCCAAATAGTAAAAATTAATGAACGATATTCTATATAAGTAGATAAATAAAATAAAATCCAAGCTATTGGTGTAAATAAAAAAATAGTCCATTTATATTTTTGTTTATCATATTTTTGTTTATCAGTAAAAAGAACCACTGAAATCATAACAGCCTCTGCTCCAATCCAAGTCAAAAAAGGTTCGAAATTCATTAGCCAATATGAATAACAGTATAAAAATATTATGAACCATGGTTCAAATATCAATTGTACATTACTAAAATAAACAAAGGGAATCATTATCCAAGATAAAATTTTATTATGTTGAGGTTTTATGCTAAATAATATGTGTGTATTCGCATACAAAGTTTGAAACCAACCAATTTTCCAACGTAATCGTTGTTTTGCTAACCCAGTAACATCACTAGCTCCTTCAGTGTAAACTATTGCATCTTCAGCGTAAACAATTTTCAAGCCCGCGTCACAAATACGAACAGAAATGTCTATATCTTCAGTAATGTTTTTATGATTATAAAATCCTACAACATCAAAAACACTTCTTCGAAATGCTGCAGCTGCTCCACCAATAATATAAATTGTCCCTAAAACTGATTCTGCATTTTTTGCGTAAAAAGAACTTAAAAATTCTAAAAATTGCACCATACCTACAACAGTATCTCTATTACCAATTTTAACATTACCCACTACAGCATCAATGGTATAATCCCTAAACGGCTTAACGAACTGATCTACGGTTGTTGGAGTTATTATACAATCTGCATCAATGGTTATTATTATATCTCCTGTTGACTTTCTAATTCCGTAATTTAAAGCCTTTCCCTTTCCTCCATTTTGTTTGTAATAATATTTAAATGTCACTTGTTTCGTTTCACTTTTCTTTTTTTTAATGGATTTTATAGAATCTAACACTACCATTTGTTTCGTTTCACTTTTCTTTTTTTTATACATTTCTATAAAATCTAACATCATTTTATGAGAGTTGTCTGTGCTACCATCATTCACAATTACCACTTCCAGATTAGTATATTCACTTTTAAGTACAGTTTTTACTGTTTCCAATAAACCAACTTCTTCATTATAAGCTGGTATTATAATAGATACTTTCGGATTATAATAGTTGCTTGAATATTTTTTATCACGCATTACTGCTAATACTTTATTCCATGGTGCAATAATAATTAAAAAAATTGCTTTGGAGTATTTAATAACTAGCAAGCTCATAAAAACAACTATTATATAATGAAATATAACAATATTCTCTCTATTAATTGGATGCAAAATTAATGCTGCTAGAACTATTGAGATAGTTATTACATACAAATTTAAATATATAATTATTTTTTTAACCATAAAATAAAGATTTTACTTAATACATTAGAAGTTATCACTAAATAAATTAAAGTTACTGCTATTTTTAAAAAAAAAGCGATGTGAAATACGAAAATAACAAAAAAATAAACAGCACTTATTACCAATAAGCTAAACCATAAATATACAATATACAATAAATTTTTATTATAAAATTTTCTAAATAATCGAATCATTAATAATTCATTAACTATTAAAACTTTTAAATATGAATTAACGAATATATATTTAAAAGTCCGCTATTCAATACGTTCTTTAAAAAAGATGTAATTCTATTTTTAGTTTTTATTACTTAGTGACTATTGATTTAAATATACTACACATCAAATTCTGCAGTTTTTGCGTGAGTTTGGATAAATTGTTTTCTAGGAGCTACTTCTGAACCCATAAGTAGCTCAAACACGGCATCAGCTGCTTCTGCGTCTTCTATAGTCACTTGTAACATCTTTCTAGTATTTGGATCCATAGTTGTTTCCCATAATTGCTCTGGATTCATTTCACCAAGACCCTTGTATCTCTGGATATTTATCCCTGAAACTTTATTAGCTTCTTCTGAGTCGTCTTCTAGATTTTCTATATCTTTTTCTTTTACACCAAATTCTTTCAAAATTCTCACTTTATCCTCTTCTACATAAGCATATTCTACTCGCTTTCCTTTCTTAATCTGATAAAGTGGTGGTTGAGCTATATAAATATGACCTCTCTCTACCAACTCTCTAAATTGCCTAAAAAAGAAAGTTAAAAGTAAAGTACGGATATGACTTCCATCAACATCAGCATCCGCCATAAGTATTATTTTGTGATAACGTAATTTTTCAATATTTAAAGATTCACCTATTCCCACGCCAAGTGCAATTATCATTGGCTTTAGAGAATCAGATTTTACAATTTTGTCAAGTGTTGTTTTTTCAACGTTTACAAGCTTTCCTCTAAGCGGTAAGATTGCTTGATAAAATCTATCTCTTCCCTGCTTAGCTGAACCGCCCGCAGAATCTCCCTCTACAATATACAATTCACTCTCTTCTGCCTTTCTACTAGTACAATCAGCTAATTTCCCAGGAAGTGTCATTCCTTCCAAAGCACCTTTTCTTAAAACTGCATCTTTTGCTGCTCTAGCAGCGGTACGTGCTCTAGCCGTAAGAATACACTTTTCTATAATTAATTTTGCATCTTTTGGGTGTTTTTCAAAGTATTCAGTAAATTCCTCTGAAACAACACTTTGCACTATACTTTTTACCTCTGGATTTCCAAGTTTTGCTTTAGTTTGTCCCTCAAATTGTGGTTCTGGTATTTGAATTGCAATAAC
>JALWEZ010000163.1 GCA_027039165.1 Candidatus Moraniibacteriota bacterium | reverse complement strand
CTGCTGATATAAGTAATGATATTAAAGAAAAAATACAAAGTTATTCAAAAAAAGTATTTAAAGAGGTGCAGGGCAATGGAACTATGAGAATTGACTTTTTATTAAATCAAGAGACTCAAGAGTTATTTGTTAATGAAATAAATACTCTTCCTGGTACACTTTATCATCATTTATGGGAGAAATCTGGTATAGAATTTAAACAAGTACTAGAAAACATGTTGAATAATGGTCAAAAACGCTGGAATGGATATCAAGAATTAAATAATGATTTCAAAACTGATGTACTAAATAACGCAAATAGCTTAAAACTAAAAAATTAAATATGAAAAAGCCAAAAATTCTGTTCATTTCTAGAGCATTTCCTCCCGTCGTTGGAGGTATTGAAAATATGAATTATGAGCTATCAACCTGGCTTTCTAAATATTCACAAACCACAACTATAGCTAATACGCTAGGGAAAATTGCACTTCCTATATTTATTCCTATAATGTTTATTAGGTTATTGTTTATAGTCAAAAAATATGATGCAATTTTACTTGGTGATGGACTTTTGGCAATTTTAGCTTGGTGGATTAAAAAAATTAATTCCAACACAAAAGTTATTTGTGTTGCTCATGGATTAGATATCACTTACAAACATCCTTTATATCAAATATTTTGGACTAGTTATTTTTTTCCAAAATGTGATAAATTTATATGTGTAGGTAACCAAACAATTAAAGAGCTAACTAAACGAGAAGTACCACAAGATAAATGTACATTTATTCCAAACGGCATAACTATCGAAAAATTTGTAAACTTTCGAGCTTCTAGAGATGATTTACTAAATATAATAGGAGAACAGTACAATGATTACAAATTCATATTAACCTCAGGAAGATTAGCAAAAAGAAAGGGTGTTGCTTGGTTTATAAGAAACGTTTTACCAGACCTACCTCAAAACATTATATATATAGTAGCAGGTGAAGGCCCTGATAGAAAAAATATAGAAAATGCTATAACAGAAACTAAACAGTTTAATAGAGTATTATTACTTGGTCGTGTAACTCAAGAAGAATTACTTACTCTTTGGCACACTTGTGATGTGTTTGTACAACCAAATATAAAAGTAGATGGTGATATGGAAGGATTTGGTATAAGTGTTATAGAGGCCGCTGTTTGCAAAATACCTGTAATAGTATCTGATTTAGAAGGACTAAAAGATGCTATAAAAAACAACGAAAGTGGTTTTACTGTAGCTCATGAAAATAAACAACAATGGCTAGAAAAAGTATTGGAAGTATTAGATGATAATTTTAAAAAAGAAGACTTTGTAGAAAAAGCTTCTTCTTACATTACAAAAAACAATAGCTGGGAACATATCTCAAAAGAATATTTAAAAGAAATACTAAACTAAATTATTTCTCTAAATATTTTCTTATTGCTATATAACTACTAAAAGCTCCGAGTAATATGCCTGCAGTAATAACTATAAAAGCCATCATAAACATACTCCCTTTATAGAAATCAAAAACTTGTGCATTTTCCAATGTTTTTTGTGCAAATGGATCTATAACATACACAGTTACAATTAAGAGTGTTATAGCAGTAACAGAACTAACTAAACCATACAAAACACCTTCTGTAACAACTGGCATCTTTACATACAAATTTGAAGCTCCTACGAGTCTCATGATTTCAAACTCTCTTTTGTGAGAATAAATATTTATACTTACAGTGTTAAATGTAACAAGTATAGCAATTAAGAAAAATATAATACTTAAAAAAAATGTTGTTTTCTGCAAAAAGGCTATTCTGTTTCTTATATCACTTATAACATTTTTATTTTTTTTATAATTGGAACTAAGTACTATATCTCCATACTCCTGCTCAAAAAAAGAATCTATTTTTTCATAATAAGAAGAATCGGTTGCTATAATCTCAAGAGATGCTGGAAATGGATTCTCTCCTACAATTTCTAGTGCCTTTGTCATATTTTCGTCATCTTTTTCTTCTTCTTTGAATTGTTTAAGTGCTTCTTCCTTAGATACGTATGATATTTTCTTTATTTCTTTTATTTTTTTGTTTTCTAAATGATATTTAATTGATTTTATTTTATCTTCTTTTACATCAAAATCAAAATAAATGCTTATATTTATCTGTTTTTCTACTTCATCTACAGTTTTTTGAACACCAATCCAAAGAAAAAAAGTGGCACCAATCAAAAATAAAGTAAGTGTCATTACAGAAATCGTAGCAAACGTAAGCCACTTATCTCTATAAAAACTCAACCAACCTTCTCGTAAAACACGAACAAATTTTATGGATTTAAACATATTTTTATTCAGTAGAATATTTACCTCTTTTATTATCACTTAATATTGTACCATTTCCTATAACTACAACTCTTTTATAAATATTATTCACAACTGCTTCATCATGAGTAGCTAATATTATAGTAGTACCCAAATCATTTATTTTTAGTAATAATTTAGTCATCTCCCAAGTTGAAACAGGATCCAGATTTCCAGTCGGTTCGTCAGCAATTAAAACTCTTGGTCTATGAATTAAAGCTCTAGCTAGCGACGCTCTTTGTGCTTCTCCTCCACTTACTTGATTTGGATATTTATCACTTTGTTTTGAAAGCCCTACTATTTCAAGTAATTTTGGAACTTCTTTTTTTATCTGTTCATCACCAGCACCTTGCACTTCTAAAGCATATGCAACATTTTCAAATATAGTTTTATAAGACAAAAGCTTAGCATCTTGAAAAACAGTTCCGAAATTCCTTCTATAAAAAGGTAGTGTTTTTTTCTTTATAGTACTTATATCACGTTCTCCAAAAAATATTTTACCGCTAGTCGGTTCCTCATCAGCATAAATCATTTTCAAAAGAGTTGACTTACCAGCTCCAGAAGCTCCCACAATAGACACGAATTCACCAGCATCTATAGAAAGATTAATATTTTTTAGAATAACAAACTCTTCTCCATAACTTTTACCAACATTCCTCAATTCTATAAGTTTCATATTTTTGTATTATTTCACTTTCTCCATTATATCATATTTTTGATTGCATCTGTAAAAAAGCATCTATAAAATCATCCAATTCCCCATTCAAAACCTTTTCTATATGAGTTGTTTCGTGTTTTGTGCGATGATCTTTTACTAATTTATAAGGATGCATTGTATAAGATCTTACTTGACTTCCCCATTCAACCTTTTTCCTATCTCCTCGTAAATTATTTATTCTTTCTTCTTCTTTTTTTAAATTCATTGCACTAATTTTTGCTTTTAGCAATTTCATTGCAGTTTCTTTATTCCTTAATTGTGAACGTTCATTTTGACAAGAAGCTACTATATTCGTTGGTAGATGTGTGATTCTTACAGCACTATCAGTTGTATTTACATGTTGTCCTCCTGCACCAGATGCGCGAAATGTATCAATTTTTAAATCTTTTTCTTCCAAATTTAAATCTGCTATTTGTTCAACAATTGGCAAAATTTCTACCTCAGCAAAAGAAGTTTGTCTTAGATTGTCTGAATTAAATGGAGATAATCTCACAAGTCTATGAACTCCTATTTCAGATTTTAATTTTCCATAAACTTGAACTCCTTTTATTTCTATAGTTGCATTTTTAATCCCAGCCTCAGCACCATATGTACGTTCAATTATGGATGTTTTATATGATTCATTTTGAGCCCATGTTAAATACATTCGAAGCAACATAGATGCCCAATCCTGTGCATCAGTGCCTCCAGCACCAGCTCTAATAGTTAAAATGGCATCATTGCTATCATATTTTCCCGAAAACAACGTTATTTTTTCTAGTTTTTCTAATTGTCTCTGAATATTCAAAGCATCATCTTTTAATTCGGATACGTCTTCTATTAAATCAATGAATTCACAAAAATCCTCTATATTATCTGAAATTTTTTTTATATTATCCACTATCTCAGATAATTCTTCTTTTTCTTTTGATAATTTAATAGCATTTTCTCTATCTTCCCAAAAATCAACTTTATTTATTTGCTTTTCTATTTCTAAAATTCTTTTTTGTTTTTTTAAAACTTCAAAGAGAGTCCTGCAGATGCAGGAGTTTATTTTTAAATTCTTTTGCAGTTTTACTGGATATTTCAATCATAATTTGTAATTTTAAATTTCACCTTTTAATTTATTTTTCACAGTTGTATGTCTTATGTGCCACAAAACATTATTTAACACAATAAATAAAATAAGTCCAGCAAAAATAAAACGATTTTTACTGTTATAAAATATTTTATTTTTTATAATTTCTATCTTTGAAGATTTGTCCGACGAAATATTTTCTCCAGTCATTTCTTCACAACGTTTTCTAAATGCTTTTTCTACTTTTTCAATTGATACATCAGACAATTCACAAGTATTTACAACTTGCGACAAAACTTCTTTTTTTGTGTTAGCTATTTCTTTTTTGAGAGTTATCTCAAATTCTTTTTTTAATTCTGTTTTTTGATTTTCCAAAGCTTTTTCTTTTTCTTTTTGTTGTTTATCTTCTGGTGAAATACCTTTTGTTTTTATACTTATCTCGTTAGACCATGATGTTTCTACATGAGCATTAAAAGCTTTTACTCTATACGTATAGAAAGTTCCTGGTTCTACTATTGAATCAAAATAACTATCAGAATTTTTACCAATTTTTGCAATAAGTCTCCAATTACTTCCTTGTTTTTTTCTCTCTACAAAATAACCTTTTTCTTGTTTTGCTTTATCTCTCCAGCTAAGTCTCACTTTATTTGATGTGCTTACCGCAGTTAAATTTTGAGGTGTGTATTTAGATTTAGTTAAATCAATATAATCATCATCGTCATCATCATCGTTTTTGTGTCCACTTTCTCTTTCGTGCTCTATGTCTTGAGAATTAGTATCAATTGGACCTAAATCTGCAAAAACATTTCCGACACAAAAAACAAATAATATATTAACAAAAAGAAAAACTCCTAAATTAAACTTTATAATATTTATCTTCATACATATATTATCCCACATTTACAATTTTTGTAAAATGTATTTAAAAAATCACCCATTTTTATGAAGTGATTTTAAGATTATCTTTTTGGTATAGGCTGTACAAAGAATATATTACCTAGTATGATACCTGAATGTTTTTGTTTGGAAGTATTATTATCATTTTTCTCAGTGTTGTTGTGATCACATCCTACAAATAATAACATACATAATATTAAAAACTTCTTCATCTCTATTTCCTTTCCTACGATACAACTTAAATTTAATAATTACACCGTAGTGAATATGTACAGATAATAAATGCATATACACTACGGCACAAAATATCAAAATTTAAACATGAATCTTGCCGTCTGTAAATTCTGAGGGTGGATTTTTTTCTGGATTGTATGGCTCAGCTAAAACTATATCAACTCCCTCAATTCCAAGTTCCCCCTCTTTTTCTTTTAATTCTTTAGCTAACTTTTCTTGAGAAAATCCCAAAACTATTACGTCTGGCTTATGCTCAGCAAAAACCTGCTTCCTGTTTTCTATATGTCCCATAACTATATCATTAGCATATCCTTCGGAAAGTAAATTTGAAATTCTAGTTATTTCATCCTTATTCGGCTTTTTACCATACAATCTAGCAATAACAGCATCCCTTGCTACCACTACTACTACATTATCTCCATATTCCTTCGCTTGTCTCAAAAAATCACGATGACCATCGTGCAATTCATCAAACACACCAAACACCATGACTTTCTTTTGAGTTTTGTTTTTTTTAGACATATACTCTATAATATTTTAATTTATATATTTAATTCTTCAGCCACCTCTTGTAGTGAGATTAAACCAATTTCTAAAAATTCATCAATTGGTATTCCAATTTTTTCACACTCCATAATTATATCTCTATCACAGTTTTGTGCAAATTTTTTATTTTTAAATTTCTTCTTTAATGATTTCAATTTTAAATCCTTAACTGTTTTCGTTGGAAGAATTAATGCAGATGCTACTATAAGACCTGTTAGGGTTTCTGCAGATGCTAATGCATGCTGAATTCTTGTAGAACGTTTTTTATCTTTCAATTCTTCCGAAGACTTGTAACCATAGTTATGTGACTTTATCGTTTCAATCAAGAAATCACTGGCTTCAAAATCTTTCAAAATTTCTGCTGTTTTTAATGAGTGTTCTGCTGGATTTTCTTTTGTAGTATCCCAATCTAAATCATGCAATAAGCCTATTATTCCCCATTTTTCAATATCTTTTTCTTCTTTTTTGAAATGTTTTGCTAATCCCTTCATTATAGCCTCACTTTCTTTTGAATGTAGCTTAAGTGTGTCATCAGAAATATGCTCATCAACTAACTTATTAGCTTGTTCTAACGTAACTAATAATTCTCCTTCTTGTAAAAAATTATCTTCGGTATCCTTTGAATTTTTATTTTCATTAGCAACACAAGTGTCTTGTATCTTTTTTGGCTTCATAAATGGAAATAAGGTAACTTCTCTAAGAGTTTTATCCTCCAAAAAAGCAAATAATCTTTCTCCTACGCCAAATCCACAAGTAGGTGGCATACCGTATTCAAGCATCTCTACAAACTCCCAGTCAGGCATCATAGCCTCATCATCCCCAGCTTCTAATAATTTTTGTTGCTCTTTAAATCTATTTTTTTGATCTATGGGATCATTTAACTCACTATAACCATTACCAACCTCAGCTCCAGCAAGAATTATCTGAAACCTTTCTACTTGCTCTGAAGAATCCTTTCTTCTTTTAGCAAGTGGTGAAGTAAATGCTGGATGTCCCACCAAAAACGCAGGTCCTGAAATGTTTGCTCTACAATACTTCCATAAATTATCTACATATCTTTCTTTACTAACTCCTTCGTATTTTACACCCAATTCTTTTAATTTTCCTACCAAATCATTTTCTGAAGCATTTACCACATCAACACCAGTTTGTTTTTTGATTTCCTCTACATAATCAATTTTTTTCCACTCAGACGCCAAATCAAACACATGACCTCTTGTCTCAAACCTTGTTTTATTATAAACTTTCTTAGCTATGAATTTATATAGCTCTTGAGTAAATTTCATACCATCTTCATAATTTGCGTAAGCCCAATAAAACTCCATATTTGTAAATTCTTGCATATGATTTGGACTAGATCCTTCATTTCTGTATGCTCTACCTATTTCAAAAGTCTTTTCAAATCCAGACGCCATAAGTCTCTTTTGCCATAATTCTCCAATACAGATTCTCATGTAAACCTCTAAATCAAAATCATTATGGTAAGTAGCAAACGGTCTAGCTTCAGCTCCTCCAGTAGTAACCTCTATAGTTGGGGTTTCAACTTCCAAAAATCCGTTTTTTTCCATAAATTCACGAATAGATCTCCAGAACAAGGATCTTCTCACAAAAACATTTCTCAAGTCTTTATTGAGCATCAAGTCTACATATCGTTTCCTAAAACGCTCATCTTCATCCTTTAAGCCGAAATGATCAGAAGGCATACTTCTCAATGCTTTTGAATCTAACTTCCAGTTATTTGCTAATAAGGTTTTTTCTCCAGCTTTTGTAACAAAAACATTTCCAGTAAATTCTACAAAATCCCCTACATCTATGAGTTTTTCAAATATTTTGTACATTTTTTTTTCAACAAGCTCTTTTTTATTTATCGCAATCTGAAAACGTCCTGTAGCATCTTCTAAATCTACAAAAGTCAAATTTCCATGAACTCTTTTTGATCTTATTCTACCTACCAATGTTATAATTTCTTCTTCTTTTTCTAATTTCTCAAAGTCAGAAAGAGCTTCTGAAATAGTATGTGTCCTATGCGACTTTGAAGGATATACTTCAATACCAGCATCTAAAAGACGCTTAATTTTATCAATTCTTTCCTCATATTCACTCTGCAAACTATTTTGTACATTACTCATAAACTAAAATTATCAATATAAATCTTATATTGTCATATATCCTTATTACCCTTATATTATACAAGAAAATTAATAAAAATCAAAATTAATTTATAGAGATAATCTCGTAAGTAACTACAACACCCGAAGGAGTATCTACATCCACCTTATCTCCCACGGAAGAGCCTATTAATGCACTACCAATCGGAGATTCATTAGAAATTTTATATTTTGCAGGATCTGCCTCATTTGATCCAACTATTTCAAAATTTAATTCCTTTCCTTGTGCTTTAACGGTTACAGTATCTCCTATTTGAATACTTGAATCATTTTGATTTCTTTGTACAACTTTTACTTCTTTTAATAAATTTTCTAATTCAGCAATTTTTTGTTCATTTTCTACTTGCTCACCTTTTGCGGCGGAATATTCTGCATTTTCACTCAAATCTCCTTGTTCTTTAGCTTCTTTTATGGAATTAGCTATATTTTGCCTAGTGATAGTTGTTCTTTCTTCTAACTCAGCTTTTAATTTTTCTAATCCTTCTTGTGTAACAATACGTGTCATACTTTTTATATTAACTTCAAATTACTAAGCAGCAAACTACTTCTGAATTCACTTCAAATTTTATTTATAAATTTAAAAAAATTTCAGAATAGATTGTGCCACCTATACATTAAACAAGTAATAATTCATTTATTAAAAAATTATTACCATGAAATATAGTATACCAATATCCCGCAATAAGTCAACCCCCCGCATCAAATCATCCATAGCAGGTATAATACATAATGTGATTTTTTCGAAAATTGTGATTAATAATTTATCCAAAACCTCACTTTCCTCACAAATTTTTTAGATTTCTAACAAAAATGTAAGAGTTTGTCTAAAATCTCCACATATCACAGTATCTTTTTCTTATATTTACATTTATTTATCATTTACTTTTCAACTTTTCATCAATAATTTTCTTTTATTGCAAATTTTTATCCAATTTAATAGCTTTAGCATAATCAGCGTCTGCTCCTTTGTAATCTTTTAAAGATTCTTTTGCAATTGCTCTGTTATAATAAGCTCCTGCGTCACTATTATCTAATTCTATAACTTTATTATAATCTTCTATCGCTCCTTTGTAATCTTTTAAATTATCTTTTACAATTCCTCTATTGCCATAAGCTTCTATATAAGTTTCATCCAATTCAATAACTTTAGTATAATCTTTAAGAGCTCCTTTATAATCTTTTAAAGCTTCTTTTGTAACTGCTCTATTGTAATAAGCATCTATATTACTGCTATTTAATTCTATAACTTTAGTATAATCTTTAAGAGCTCCTTTATAATCTTTTAAAATATGTTTTGCAATTGCTCTATTATAATAAGTATCC
>JALWEZ010000162.1 GCA_027039165.1 Candidatus Moraniibacteriota bacterium | reverse complement strand
ATATATTTTAAAGTATATTGACCCATGATTAAATCTTTTAATCAGAAACATTATTTCAAGGAGTTGTTTATGAAAAAATTAATTTTAGGTGCTGTTTGTTTTGCAACACTATTGGCTACTACACCATTGAGTGCTAGTTCTATAGAAGATGAGATTAAAGAGCATGAAGCTGGTAACATTACCTCAAAATTTAGAGGAGGATATTTTTTAGGTGCTGGTTACCAAGGAAGAATAGGTGGTGATGGAGATACAAAAATTCAAGGACTTCTCTTAGAGGGTGGATTTTATGGTCTTTTTAATCCCATTCAAAACTTTCTTGATGTTGAAGTTGGTCTAAGTGGTAAATATAATACAGGAATGAGTACATCATCAAATAATTCAAGTAAAAAAAAGTATTATGCAGGGTTAAAACAGGTAACAATGTATGGTGGTACAGTTTTCCGTTTTGGCGATACTAAAAAAGCCCTTGCAGTTGGAGTATCTAAGGCACTATATATTGATGAAGTTCAATCAGATGAACTAAAAGCAGATGGTTATAAAAAACATGATTTAGAAAATGGTGTAGGTGCATATATAGAGTATCAGAGTGGTGATAAAAATATATTTTTTACTAGAGTTGAAGTTGAACGCATAGATATAGTCTCTGAAACAGAAACAAATGAAGATACTGTTGGTAGTATTTTGTTTGGAATGAAATTTTAGGGAATAATTATGTTTGTAAAAAATAACAATATTATAGTACCTATTGTTTTATTTTTTCTCTCTTTTACCTCATATATTTGGGGTAATGGTAGTTGTAGATTTGACAGAGAGACAGGATATATAGACTCATCACTCTATGTAAAAGGCAATGAAAGCTTTTTAATAGTTCATGGTGGTGATTCAAGATATGGAACAATTTCAACTGTTTACAATGCTTTAACTTGTAAAGAGATTGCAAGTGGAGATTCAGCCAAATCTAATTTTTCAGGATTGATGGAGAGAAAAGGATTTACTAAAATAGACTTAAACAGTAGACATCTTATAGATAAATCATTTCAAAATAAAATTACCTTTTTAGAAAATAGTGATGATATTATAGTTCATGTCGAACCTATTGAAAGTAGTGTTAGAGAAGAGTTAAATACTCTTATAGCATCTCTTTCAGATAAGAGTGCAAGTTCTCAAATTAATATTTCAAACTCTGCAAAAGAGTTTCTCGGATATAGACAATTTTCTACACTATTATTAGCAAAATTAAATAGTTTACCTATTTCAGATATTAATTATGATTATGCATTATCTTTAACTAATAAACTTACATTAGGCGATATGAGAGAAGATAGTAAAAGAGTTATCTTAGCTAAACAAAAAGAGGTAAGAGAGAGATTAGCAAAGATAGAAGAGGAGAAAAAAAAGAGAGCTATAGCGTATCATAAAGAGAGAATAAAAGAGAATTTGAAAATTTTTGCTAAAAACTATGGTATTGATAAATATATGAAAAAAGATGCAATCTCATGGACACCAAATAGAAAATGGGATTATCGTTCTAATGACCATACAATTACAGGAAGAGGAACAATTTGGTTTAATCCTGATGATAGTACTCTTGATGATGTATATATAAAAGGTAATTTTAGAAATAATAAATTAATATCAAAAGCAAATTTAAAGATTGATGCTTCGATTTGTCTTTTAGATGGAATATTTTCATGTAGAAAAGGGAGAAGTGCATCAGACAATAAAATGGTAACATCTCAAAATTTAGCAACCTCTATCTCTTCTCTTAGTTCATCAGTCAGAGATAAAGTATATCAAAAAGCTTATGGAGGGTATAACCAAAAAAAGAGTGTGGGAGAAAGAGTTTGTATGTCTGGAAACTCACTTTTTTGGAAAACAGATATTACAGCATATGTAGAGAGTGTTAGTGGAGATAGAATACAACTTCGTATTTCAGATACAGAAGGGCAAAATCCAAACTATCATGGAACTACACTTCGTCAAGGTACAATTATATGGGATGATTATAATAATTGGGAGCCTTGCTATTGACAAGTATTAAATAATAAATTTCTGATTATATTATTTCCCAAATTGTATTTGGAAAATTTTTATTAAAAAAAGTAAATAACTTGCAAAGAGTGTTTAAAAAAATACTCTTTGGAGGTTGTATTCTCCACCTCCAAAAAATCATATAGGAGTTTTCTATGAACAAATTATTAGTAGGTACATTAGCCGTAGGAATTTTAGCAACAAGCTTATTTGCTGGTGTTAAAAAAATTTATGTAGGTAGTCATGCAGGTGGTTATGCTCATTATGTAGTTGAGTGTACAAATGGAAATAGATACACAGATATTACACATCAATCAGATGGATGGCATCGAGGTTCAATGATGTCTAATATGGGAGATGCATACAAAAATTTATCTTCTATCAATGAAGTTGCAGAAAAGCTGTGTAATTAGTTATCTTACTTCATCCTATTTAACTATAGGATGAATCAAATTTAGTTATAGTTAAGTATATTTTGAAATATATTGAACTATTACTAAAAAATTTATTTATGGAGATAAAATGAAAAAAATCAACTACCTAACAGTCCTTATTACTATAATAATTTTTCTAACAGCATGTAATAGCCCAAAATACACAATAAAAACAACAAAAATCCTCCCCTCTACCAAAGAGGCTAAGGAGTGTATGAGTAGTTGTAACAAAAAGTATGAAAAAGGTAAACAAGAGTATATTGCTAAATGTCAAAAAAAAGTAAAAAAGTGTCAAACTCTTGCCAAACAGAGGGTTACTGCCAATTTTGATAAATATGAAAAAGCTTATGAAAATGATTTACGTAGATACAAAGAGCGTTTGGTTATCTATCAAAATGATATGATTAGATACCAAGAGAGACTTGATGAGTATAGAGATAAAAAAGATAATCTACAAGAGCAATACAATGAGGCTATGGATGAGTATTAT
>JALWEZ010000161.1 GCA_027039165.1 Candidatus Moraniibacteriota bacterium | reverse complement strand
TTTTTTCTTGAAATTCCAAAGTCTTAGCTAAACTTATCTCCCCAGTTGCACTATCTATAGCAAATTTTCCATCATCATTTCCGCTTATAATTTCATAAGTAATATCAAGCCCATCTCTATCTTTATCACTATCAGTAAATTTATCATTCGCATCATAAAGCTTTGTACCTATACTTGTATCTTCAGATAAGTTGTCAATAGTATAATTTTCAATACTTGGTCCTTCTACCTCATTAATCACTGTTACATTAATATTTTGAACATCAAATATAGTGCCATCATTTACTTCAACCTGAACTTTATATACATTATTTCCATCAGCATCTGTTGGGTTTTCAAAATCTGGTGCTGTGTTAAATGTCAAAACACCTGTACTTGAATCAACACTAAATTTAGTTTGATCCGCACCTCCAAAAATTGAATAAGTTAAAGTTTGTGCAGGAAGATCTTCGTCTGTAGCTGTCACTGTTGTTACTGCTGTTTGATTTTCTGCAACATTAATTGACGCTGAAAAACCTCCTCCGTTTGAAGTAATTACTGGCGCATCGTTTACGTCATCAACAGTAACTTTTACTGCAATTCCTTGTCCGTTTCCCGCCCCATCTTCTACATTTACTGCAAGCTCATAAACATTATCACCATCTACATTTGCAGGTTGTTCGTAATTAGGACTACTTACAAATGAAAGTTCTCCTGTAGTTGAATTTATTGCAAAACTTGCGTGGTCTTTAGATGCATTATCAATACTATAAGTAAGCACAGGATCTGCATCAGTAATTGTGATTGTATGTGGTATATCTACTGCTGTTCCTGAAATGTTTTCGTTTACGTGAACGTCGATGTTTCCGCTAATTGTTGGTTCGTCAATATCTTCAACCTGAGTACCAAAACCATGACTTTGATCATCTGTTGCTGTACATTCAATTCTCACATCATTTTCTGTACAAGTAAAACCTGCTTCAGCATTCAAATCAGACTGCAAGGCTTCCACAATGTCTTTAACTGTATGATTAGCTACAGAAGTAGTATAAAAATGCCAAGCATTACCAACGTGTGCCCCAAATCTAACTCCTCCCTCTGGAGAAACATTATTTGGTGTAAAAGTTAAAATTTGAGGTTTTTTAACTGCACCAGCTGTCTGACTACTCATTGAATAATTACCATTAGCTCCACTAATATTTAGGTGTCCATCTGCTGTTTCTGTTCCTGCAGTAATAAATTGCGTATGTGTTCCATCAACATCAACAACACTCAAAGCTCCATGTCCATTATGGTTATCTGTAACATTTGTAAGACCATCAAAGAAAGTATTTAATTTTGCAGCTGTATCAAAATCGCCAAGATATGCATTATGACCACCATAAATACCAGACCCATCATCAGAACAATCTTGATCTAATACATGTCCGTTATCAAAATGGACGTAACAATCTCCAATTGTAATATGACCACCATCAGTTGCGCCACCTGTAAACTCTAAAGTAGCAGAAGCTTTTACCTCAGCTGTATAGGCCTGAGTTTGAGTTGCTGTAAAAGTATCTGAAATTACAGCAAAAGACAAATTTGCACTACTCAAAAAAAAGGTTAGAATTGTCAATAATTTTAAATAATTCTTCATAAATATTTTCTTAATAAATTACTACTTAATTTTATATTTAGTATTATAACATATATTTTAATATATACTTTCAATTTCTATTTCTTTTAATAATTCAAACAAAAAATCCGCAGAATTATTCACTGCTTTTTGCAAAAATTTTTCAAAATCTATATCCGAGTTTTCTTGTGCTTTATCACTTATAGATCGAATTATTAAAAAAGGAATTTGAGCTTTTTTGCATACCACAGAAACAGCACTGCTTTCCATATCAATTGCATCCGCCTCAAATTCATTTCTTATAAATTCTTTCTTTTTTTGAGTACTTATAAACTGATCACCACTTGCAATAACTCCACAAAAAGCATTTTGCCCAAGTTTTTTTGCCGTTTCTTTAGCTTTTGCTAAAAGATTTTTATCTGCTTGTGTGTAAATTTGCTCACCTGGAATTTCACCAAACTTATATCCAAATTTTGAAACATCTGCGTCATGCTGGCAAAGTTTAGAAGCTATTATCAACTGCCCTATCTCTAACTCTGGATTCAGTGCTCCAGCAACTCCAGAAAACAAAACAAGCTCACAACCAAATTTTTCTATGAGAATTGTAGTTGTAAGTGTTGCTAAAACTTTTCCTATTCCAGAATGAACAATTACAATATCCAAATCTTTGTAGTTTGTTTTATAATAACAATTACCCCTATATTTAATAGTTTTATAATTTTTAAATTTTTTAAGCATTGGATCAATCTCTTCTTTCATTGCTCCAATTATTGCAATTTTCATATTTCTAATTAAATTTTAATTATTATTTTTAGTATATCACAATTAAACACTATTTTAATTTAATGATTTCTTTGATAAACTTATAGTATACAAATTAAACTAAATTATGAAAAAAATAATACCAATACTAATTATAGTAATAATAGCAATTTCTGGTTGCTCTAAGGATGAAAAAGATAAAAAAAATCCAAAAGATAAGGGAAAACAAGAGCAAAGCAAAGAAAAAGAAAATACTTCTTTAAATGATTTAATAACTAGTAGAAATTCACAAACAATGATAATTTTTGATGCTTCTGGAAGTATGTGGGGTCTTATTGATGGCATCAAAAAATTAGACATTGCAAAAAATGCCATAAAAGAGCTTACCAAAAACTTAAACAATAAGCATATTGGTCTCATGGCTTATGGAAGTAAACGAAACAGTGATTGCAATGATATAGAAGTTCTCAGCGAACCAAAAAAGAATAATTCAGAAAACATTTCTAAACTTCTAGATAAAATTAGCCCCAAAGGACGCACGCCGATTGCAAACTCTATCCAAAAAGCAACAGAAAAATTAAACAGCAAAGAAATTCCTTCTAATATAATACTAGTTTCAGACGGTGAAGAAAGTTGTGGAGCAAACCTCTGTGA
>JALWEZ010000160.1 GCA_027039165.1 Candidatus Moraniibacteriota bacterium | reverse complement strand
GATAATCACCATCTTTGTGGTTTTCTATTTCTACAGATTTTAGATTTTCAGGAAAAAGCATTTAGGTTTAGTTTTACATTGTGTCTAGAGTTTTTATGCCGAGCAATTTAAGTCCATTGTGCAATATAATCCCTGTTGCCTCTGCCACAGCTACTCTATACGCAGATTCTTTTTCTTCACTTACTATCTTGTGATTTGCATAATACCCATTAAACACATGAGCAAGCTCTAGCAAATAATTTGCAACATAATGAGGAGCTTCTTCTTTGAGAGATTGCAACACTTTCTCAGGAAAAATCCCAAAAAGCTTCTCTATATGCGCTGTGTCTTTTGCTTGAGGAGCTTCTGGATCAGCTAGTACTCCAGCTAGCTCTGCTTTTGTTAACACAGACTGAATTCTTGCATAAGTGTATTGCAAATAAGGACCACTATCCCCTTCAAAAGAAAGAGCTTTTTGATTATCATAAATTATATTTTTCTCCAGAGACTGCTTAAGTATACTAAATTTCACCCCAGCTACAGCAACTGCATTTATAGACTCATCCTTGAGACTTTGAGAAAGTTTTTCATCTACCTTTTTGCGTGCAATTTCTCGAGCTTCATCTAGTAAACTCTCTCCAGAAATCACATTTCCAGTTCTAGAAGACATCTTACCACTTTTTAGTTGCAAAAGCCCATGAGAAATATGTCTCATCTTTCCCTTGTAAGTCTCATCAATAAGCTCAAGCGCTTTAAAAATAACTTCAAAATAAGGTTTTTGCTCCACAGCAGTTACACTTATCATTGTGTCACAATCATGATAATTCTTTTTTAGTGCTGCAAGTCCTATATCTTTTGCTTCATAGGTAGTAATTCCCTCTCTAGAAATAAACACTCTCTTGTGAAGTCCATATTTTTCTCCATCAAATATTATAGCTCCCTCACTTTCTTCAAAAACTTTGCCCAAATTTGCCTCTACAATCTTTTTACCTACTCTCCAAGTCTCACTTTCAAAAAAATAATGATCAAATTCAGTGCCAAGCAACTCATAAATCTCTTCAAAGTGCAAAAGACTCCATCTGCGTCCTATCTTATACAAATCCATAAGACTCTCATCATCTTCATTGTATACAGATTTGTTTATTTTTATAATTTCCCCTCTAGCAACTTCATCTTCTTCGTATGCCTTTGCACCGCTAGCATAACACTTCCCCAAATATTCAGTTTTAGTTGAGAGTGAATCTTCTTCTTTTGGGAAGTTTTGGATATTGTCTTTTATACCCCAAAGAGCCTTAGCAACATGAAGTCCCACATCTCCTTGATAATTTACTCTATAAACCCGAGCTCCAGCAAACTCATAGAAATTGGCAATAGACTCTCCTATTACATTTGGCATGAGGTGTCCTATATGAAACACTTTAAAAGGATTTGGATCTGTGTATTCTACCATCACACTTTGTTCTTCTAGATAATTTGACTTTCCATAATCTTCCCCTTCTTCAAGGATTTTTTGGAGAGTTTCTCTGCTGTTTCCCTCAGAAAGCTTAAAGTTTACATATCCTCCAACTGCTTCTACAGAACTTACCCCATCAATACTCATGTTTTGTGAAATAATCTTTGTAATATCAGTCGGTGACATTCCAAAGCTTTTTGCACACACAAACCCCACATTTGTCGTCCAATCTCCATGAGACAAATCTTTAGGTCTCTCTACCTCAATTTTTGGTATTTCACACGCTTTTAATTTTTCTTCTTCTTGTAATTTTTTTATATACTTTACAACTTCTTGCTTAATCGTCTCTTTCATGAATTCTTATTTTAATAATCTCTTATAATTATCTGACCAGTATAACACGCTACTGGCATATTTCCTACACACTTTGCGATTTATATTTGCTCCGCAGTAGTATCTGCGCGCCGCATCGTACTCACCATCTTCATCATCTCCACCATCTCTTTTTAACTTGATAGCCATAGCCATCACTCCATCTGTAAGACTCCACGGATCTGCTGGATCGTGTCCAGTGTATTTGGTCACGTCTTCCTCATAATACACCCAAGTGCTAGGCATAAACTGAGCTACTCCCATTGCTCCACCTATACCATATTTCAAAGCACAAGAAACTTTTTTCTTTTTATAATTGTATCCCAAATCTTTTGTTATTCTTTTGAAAATTTTTGAATTTCTTTTGCCCATTTTGCTTTGTTTATAAGTACATCCTCCAGTAAACCTACCAAGACTTGTCTCTTGAGTAAGCATGCCAAGTATAAAATCCTTTCGCACACCTGTTTTTTGACTAGCAAATTTTGCTGCTTTTACAATGTCTTTTGTGTCAAATGAACCCCCAAGAAGAGCTGATAAGCTACTTTCGATAGAAGCAAGTTTTGCATTAAGCTGAGCAAGAGTTGCGTCTGCTCTTTTTACTTCAATTTGTGTGTGAATTGCCTCTTTTTTTATCTCATCGTGCTGTTTTTTTTGCTCTAGAAGTAATTTTTCTTTTTCTTGCTTTGCATCCAGTGTCTCTTCTTTTATATCTTCCTTTTTTTCTTTTATCTTTTCCAAATCTCTGTAAATCTTATTTACTTTATTTCTCAACGCATCATAATCATCACTTTTTGAAAAAAATCTAGTCTCTTTTGCACTAAACAAATGAATATTGCTAACTTTCTTTGTATAATACAACTTTCTAAGAATAGCTTTAAGTGCAGTTTTTTGAAAATCTTGCTCTTTTTCTAGTTGTTTAATCTCCTTTTCATTCTCTTTTATCATCTCTTCTTTTGCTTGCACTTGGTACTCAGTTTGAGATATTTTCTTTTTTTTAATTGACAAATCTACATATTGAGAATTAAGTTTTTTCTGCAATTGCTCTTTTTCTTTTTTTACTTCTTGAATTGTCTTTTTTACATCTTTTTTCTTATCTTTTAACTTTTCTTCCTTTTTTTGTGTACTTTTGTCACTAGCGCATACATCTACAACATTTAAACTAAGCGAAATAAATGCCACCAGCAAAAAAATAATTGTAATTTTTTTATATATCTTCATGCCTTTATAAT
>JALWEZ010000159.1 GCA_027039165.1 Candidatus Moraniibacteriota bacterium | reverse complement strand
ACAATGCTTGTTTTACAACTATCTGCATTATCTGAGGAATTTTTGTTTTTTACAAACAAGAAACCCAAAAAACAAATTAAAAAAATAACCACAATATAAACAACCTTTTTTGTCATATTTCTAAACTTTTATTTTAATCACAAATTAATTATAACACAAAAATGCAAATTTATTTCAAAACCTTAAATCTTTTATAAATTTAAATAAACCACAAATGTGTGGTGCACAAAATAAATTGCGTGCTATAGATTTTTATAGCAAAGCTCAATTTCTGGATATTTTGCAATAGAATTTTTGATAAACTCTTTGGACTTTTTTATATACTCCAAATCCTGACTGCTTAATTTAGAATTTTTGTAAGTATCCAAAACTTTTTTCATTTTTACTATATTGTATCCATTTTTTTTGAAATCATATATCAAATTATATTGATCGGTATTTCTACTAAAAATATCTATAGCATCAAAAACTCTTTGACGAGAAATGTTTAAAATATTATCAAAAATTTTTTCAACAACTCCATTATGAGCTTCAATTTTTGTAAATCTAGCAAAGCCTAAAACCTGTTTTTGCAAAATATATCTTTTTAATATATCAACTTCACTCAGTTTAGGATTAGTAAGTACAACATTTAAATGTACACAGTACCCTCTTTCTTTTAAAAGATTTGCTGTTTTTATTGGGACAAGTGCATTTTTCAAAGTTCCTTCTACAACCATTGGAAGTTTATTAGTAGAAACTTCTTCAATGGCTTTTTCTATCCAATAATTTATATCTGCTTGAACGATATCAGAAGCTTCAATTACCGATTTTTTTAGAGCCTTTAGATAAAAAGGATGGTATCCACGAAAATCATCACCATTTATAATAGCTAAATTTCCAAATTTATTAAGAAGAACTTTTATAAAATTACTCTTACCTGCACCAGGTTGACCACCTAATATATAAGCCCTTGGTTTTTGACTACTAACCAAATTTTTACTAATATCTGGAAGAATGAATTCATAAAATATATCTTCTTTTTGTTTTTTTGTTAAGCTCAGATTTTCCATTAGTTTTTAATTTCCTTTATTAAATTAAAATATTTTTTATCAGAAACATAGATTTCTCTATAAAAAGAATCTAAAATATCATTGAGTTTATCAAGTTTCTTGTGGACAAGTTCTAAATGTTTGTTAGCACTCAAATCCAAAGATTTAGCTTCGCACTCAAAAAACTCAGACATAATTTCAGACTTTCTTATAGCAATTAAACCTAATATAGTTTCAGTTTTTTCTAATTGAGTCATATTTTTTACTTTCTAATATTTGTATTTTACACGATAATTATATTCAAAACAATCTAATAAAATTACCGAATTACCCATTATTATTCATTATTCTTTTAATCGTATAGGAAATTACTGACGCAAGACTAAAAACCTCTATTTTGGAGGATATTTTTAAATGGTTTTGTTGTGGGATAGAATCACTTACTAGCACAAATTTTACAAAATCATTTTTGTTTATGAGCTCTATAGCGCTACTAGAAAAAATCCCATGAGTAGCCACCACTATTAAACCGCTAGCGCCATTTTGCGCAAGAATTTTACTTGATTTATTTATAGTACCAAATGTATCAATTATGTCATCCATTACAATAACGTTTTTATTTTTAAGTTGCTCTTTATCTCCTATTAAAACCATTTTTTCTACAACATTTTTTTTGCTATAATCTCTTTGTTTTGATAATGTAACAAAAGGAAGTTTTAGTAGCTGAGCAAGTTCTTTTGTACGTTTAAACGCTCCTTCATCTGGCGCAACCAAAATATACTCATCTCTATAATTTTTATTATTTTCAAAAAACTTTTGTCTTAAATATTTTTCTATAAGATGAGTAGTTTGTAAATTATCACACGGAATTTGAAAAAAACCCTGAATTTGAGGAGAATGTAAATCAAATGTTATTACTCTATTTATCCCACTAAATTCAAATAAATCTGCTACATCTCTTGCAGAAATTGAACCTATTTCACTATCTTTTTTATCTTCTCTAGAATAAGGAAAAAATGGTACGATGAGATTAATGGTTTTTGCATCTGAGCGTTTCAAAGTTTTTGCAAGGATGTAGATTTCCATTAAATAATCGTTTGCGCTTTTTAAATTTTTCTTATCAAAATATCCGCCAGTTTGCAAAATAAAAATATCTTTTGTTCTTACAGATTCTTGAATTCTTGGTCTAAATTCAGAATTTGCAAAGTATTCAATTACATTACCACTATGTTTTTTATCTAAAAGCTTACTCACTTTTTTTGCTAATTCTTGATTTGAACTCCCTCCTATCACTGCTACATTTTTCATCGTAAATATTTAATTATTTAAATCTAGCTTTATTTAAATTTTACAATACATCTCTAACCTAAACAATGCACAAATTTGTACTAATTCTCAAATTTGCTATACTTAAATAAAATAACAAATATGAACACAGCAAACTCAAAAAAACAATATCCTGGTTTTTTAAATAGGCTTTTGGCTTATTTTCTTGATAATTCTATAGTCGTGTTTATTACTCTTCCTTTTATTTATCACATAGGAGAGGATAAATTATTTGAAAGGCAAGTGTTTATTTATCTTGCTTCACTCTACTACAATGTATTTTTGGTTTATAAATATCAAACTACAATAGGCAAATTTGTACTCGGCACAAAAATACAACCAGAGAGAAATTTGAAGTTCACTCTCTGGCAAGTTGTGCTTCGTGAAATTATAGGCAAATTCGTTTCTTCTGTGATTTTTTATTTTGGCTTTTTAATTGTCATATTTGACAAAAAAAATCAAGCGCTTCATGATAAGCTAGCAAAAACAATTGTTGTTTATAGTAAAAATTCTAAAACTTCAGAACTTAAGCAAGTTTTGATTAGTATATTTTTGATTGTGCTACTATCAACAATTTCTTATCTAATTATGAAAGAAATATTTGATTTTAACTTTGAAAATGCTAAAAGTGCATTTTAAACTGTTTTTGTAATTTTAAAAAATATTTTAATTGAACAACATATTTCAAATTTTGTATCCATACTT